>JAZDLB010000153.1:0-2106 GCA_043802565.1 Candidatus Zixiibacteriota bacterium
GAGCTTATCTGGATACCAAATCATATGAGAAACTTGAAGAACATCTTAAAAACTGGCTTAAAAAATATCCGCAAAACTGGGCAGTCTGGGCTCAATTAGGGGACCTTTATCTAAAAACAGGAGAAAAGAATTTAGCTGAAGCAAGTTTTAAAAAAGCTTTAGATGTCGCTCCAGATTCTGTAGAACCCGATCAAATTATAGCCACTACCTATCTTTTAAACCAAGAGTCTGAAAAGGCAATCGAGACCTATAAATCGGGAATCAAAAAATTAGGTAATCAGCCACTTTTACTAAAATCACTGGCTGAGCTGTATGAGATCTCCGGAGACAACGCTTCAGCTCTCGAGTATTATTTCTACTGGGCAAAAGAGGATACTTCTAAATATGGAGAATTTGAGAGAAAAATTATGCGACTGATCGAATCAGGAGAAAAATCAGAGGAACTGGAAAAAGGATTAAAAAAAGGAATAACCCTTTTACCCAAGAAAAGTCTGGGTTATAAACTTTACGGTGATCTTTTACTAAAAAAGGGCGAGCTAAGCCAGGCGTTTGAGCTCTTCAAAACCGCAGACCTCCTCTCCGGTTCAAATGGGGAAGACCTGCTCCTCTTTGCCCAAACCTGCTTTAAACAACACTCTTATGAACTATCTTTGAAAACCAGCCAGTATCTGGAGAGCTCCTGTCATAGAGTTGAATGTGCGATTCAATCCAGGTTCATCTCCGCTTTTTCACTTACCGGTCTGGGGAAATATCCTGAAGCCCTGTCCGTTTATCAAAAAATAGCGCGGGATTATCCTCTAAGAGAAATCCAGGCTCAAGCTTATTTTCAAACAGGAGAGATCTATCTTGAGTTTCTCAATAAAAAAGATGAAGCTTTAATCTGGTATAGAAAAATCCTTACTTTAAAAGACACCTCACCTTATTCAGAGGCATTAATTAAATTAGGCAAGATCTATCTTTTAAAAGATCAATTAGATAGCGCACGCTTCTTTTTCGAGGAAACTCTTAAAGATTCTAAAGCTGAACCGGTTTATGAGGAGCTCAATTTTTACCTGGCAGAGATATATTTCTATCAAGGTGATTTTGAGAAAGCCTTAGAAGCTTATCAGAAGCTCTTGAACGATTTCCCCAAAGGGCTTTTCGTGAATAACACGCTGGAAAGGCTTAACCTCATAAAAGATAATCTAAGTATGAACCGTCCTTTTCTAAAAGATTTTTCAAAGGCTTTGCTTTTCATCTATCAAGGAAATTTCGTAGAAGGAGAAAAATTATTGGATAAGATCATTCAGGCTAAAGTCTCAACTCTTTCTGATGCTGTCTGGATGGAAAAATCTTCTCTTCTCCGAAAAAAGAATGAATTCAAAGCTTCCATCTCGGAATATCAATCCTTGATAGATAAATACCCCCAAAGCCTTTACCTTCCTCTGGCTTTAAAATCTATAGGAGATATCTATCTGGAGAACTTAAAGGAGAATCAAAAAGCTAAAGAGACCTATGAGCTTTTTCTAAAAAAAATCCCCTCCTCCCTTTATGCTCCGGAGGTAAGAGAAAAATTGAAAGGGTTAAGCAGTGGAAATTAGGTTTTGACTTTCTCTTTTAGAAGCTTTACCTCTTCTTCTAACTTCTTTATCCTTTCTATATACCCTTCTATCTGCCTCATCTTCATCTTGGTGCTGGTTCTTACCAAAAGACCTAAGGAAACCAGCATAAAGAAGACAGAGTTTATTTTCCGGAAGATCTCCCCGAAAGCGAAAAGGCTATCTAAAAAAGCTGCTATCCCTAAGAAAAAAAGCACCGCACACCAGACTAACATAAGCTTTCCTTGACTTTTGAGGTTTAGTTTATATCTTATTAATCGACTTATTTTTTTATACCTTTAGGAGGTCTTTGAAAAAGTCGTAGAAAGTGGGCAGGGTGCCCGACCTACGAGAAAATCAATATATTTCTCTTACGTAGGCAGGGCTTCCAGCCCTGCAAAGTAATTTCTACTGAGGTATCTTTAGATTAAATGACTTGGAGGTAAAATGAGTTCAACTGTTATCCGCTGGTATAAGAAAGACCCGATACATATCTGGTTATCGGTCTTAGTCTTTTTATTTGCATTTA
>JAZDLB010000154.1:0-4955 GCA_043802565.1 Candidatus Zixiibacteriota bacterium
AAGTCTGGGCTACTTTCAAAATCACAAAAGGGATTCTGGTGGTTATATATTTAAGATAAACCCTATTTAATCTCTTTGCCTCTTGGCTTAATAATCCTACTTCAACCTGTATCCCGGAAGACTTTAACTTTTTTACTCCTTCACCATCCACCTGAGGATTGGGGTCGATAATTGAGCAAAGTACTTTCTTAATTCCTGCTTCAATTATTGCTTCAGTGCAGGGAGGGGTTTTCCCAAGGAAAGAATGAGGTTCCAAATTCACATACAGAGTTCCACCTTTAGCTTTTTTCCCGGCTTCGTTTAAAGCATTAATCTCTGCATGAGGTCCACCAAATCGTTTATGATAACCTGACCCAACTATTTTGCCATCTTTTACAATGACTGCACCAACCAAAGGGTTGGGAGAGACCTTCCCTTCCCCTTTACGGGCAAGTCTTAAAGCTAACTGCATCATCTTTATATCTTGCATAAGACTATTAATAAAAAATCCCGAATTCCTTCGGGGGGGGATTGTATTTTATCCTTTCCGCCTTTGGCGGATAGACTTTAGACTATAGCCTATTTTTCCCCTTCTTCCATCCGGACTTTAACCGTCGGCACTGGAATCACACCAGTTCAACCCCGCCGTAGGCGGGGGACGTGGGCTTTCACCACCGATCGAGGAATTACACCTCACCCCGAAGGGCTTGAGACAATTATATAAAAAATACGCAAAGAGTCAAGGATTTTTTGAAAAGAAGTAGGGGCACAGTCCGCCAAGGCGGATGCCCCTACCTAAGATATCTGTAACCAGGATTGTGCAATCTATTCCTGTGTCTTCGACATCACCTCCGCAATGATTTTTTTAACTTGCTCTAAATGGAAAGGTTTTGGTAGAACCTGGTCTACGTAGTTCTCCTCCAGCTGGTCTTTTTGTAAGGTGGCTCCCCAGCCTGAGATCACAATAACTTTTTTGGATGGGTCTTTGCTCTTTATCCTTCTAGCCACTTCCCAGCCTGAGATGCCCGGCATCCCCAAGTCAGTAATAACCACATCCGGCAGATTTTCCTCGAAAATCAGTAGAGCTTGTTCCCCATCTTCTGCTAAAAGAATTTCATGCCCTTCTAAAAGCAGAAGATCAGACAGGACTTCTCTTATATTCTCATCATCATCCACCACCAAAATCTTCAATTTTGTTTTGGCTTCTTCCTCGGTAAATCCTAAATCCGTCCCTTTTACCTCTCCTGAGTTTTCTACCACCTCACCCTCCAACTTATTTTTCTTTTTTCAATAAAAATCCACCTAAAATTTATAGACTCCCCTGCTTCTTAATTTTTCGGAAAATGTTCTTTATTTCTTGATTTGATTTTTGATAAAAGAAATGGCAGAAAAAATGCCGATATGGAAAAAAATTATCTACAGCTCTAAGAAGTTTCTATTTTTCAATAAAACGATTCTTATCTTTTTCTGGATCTTCTAAAGATCCGGATTTGGACTAATTAATTGTTACCTGATTCTTCCCTGAGTTTTTAATTTACTTTTCTATGAGCACAGAATCTGGCTGATTGAAAAGTTTTTCCATATTATCTTTTATCCGCAGTGCTCCTTTTTCAATGATTTTTAGATATCGCTCTGATTTCTCCTCAGTTAAATTTTTCTTTAGATTAAGAAGTTCTACCGAACCGATTATCGAGGTGAGTGAATTGTTAACCTCTAATCCAAACTGTGATATCCTTGGGTCTAAATAGGTTCGGGGTTTAGGATCGTAAAATCCTCTGGATAAACTCTCTTTACGAACCAAGCTTATCTGCTCACCAATTTTTTCCACAAAATCTATCTCTTTTTTTCTGAAAGGTCTGCGTTCCCAGCTCCTCATCTCACCTAAGGAGACTAAGCCTACGCTCTGGTCTTTATGTACCAGAGGTAAAAGCAGGGCCGATTTCAGATCTGGAGTCAAAAAGAGAGTTGATTCTTCTCGGGAGATTGTGCTTTCCGGATCATCCTGATTTATCAGCATCGGCTTTTTAATTTCCAAAGCTAAACGGTGCCAGGGCAGAGCTTCTAAAGGTTGTGACCCCTGGGGTAAGAAGCTAATATCCTCTCTCCTTTTGTAACTGGAATAAAGCTCTAAGTTATTTTTTCCAGGATTTAAGAAAGAGATCCGGCAGAAACTGACTGGCAGGATTTGAGTAAGATTTTCAGACAAGCCCTCCAGATACCCTTTAAGATCTCCATGGTTGAGAAATTCCAGAAGATGAGCGGAGAAGGTTTGAAAATACTCTTGTTCCTGGTTTATCGAATCTTTCAGTTTCTTTCTCTGTAAGTAAAGAGAGAAAAGAGATGAGAACAAACTCAATTTCTTAATAGATTTTGCATTATAGAGATTTGGATTTTTGCTTCCCAGGCTCAAGGTCCCGATGATATTATCTTTGATCTTCAAAGGCAAAACAATTTTTGAGCGAACACCCAAGAGTTTTGAGAGATTATCCTCATAGTATCCCTTTGATTCAACCTCGGATTCGATTAGAGGTTCTCCTGAATCGATAACCCAGCCAACCGAGGTACCATATACCGGCAGATTAGCATTCTTATCTAACAGGATATTCTCTCCTAAACCTAAAGAGAATTTCTTGACATTTTTACCTGAACCCTCCACTAAAGACAGAGAGAGATAATCGAATTCAAACACCTTCTTAAGATTCTGGGCAAGGGAAGGCAAATCCTCTTCAAATTTTTTTGACTCCAGAACGACTCTGCTGATCTCATCTGCGGTTTCTAAACGTTTTTGGTTAGATCTGGCTTTCTCTAAAAGGAGTGACTGCCCAATCATTAAGCCAAATGTATCTTTCAGGCTGGTAAGGAACTGAGCCTCTTCAAATATGAATCTCTCCGGATCTGAGTCATAGATAAACAGAAGCCCGAAAACCTTAGAGGAATATTTAAGTGGAACACAGGCAAAAGAGCAAATTTTTTCTCCATCCGGGAAAAGCTTCTGCCATTCGGTTGAGCCTTGGAAGTGGTTTATGGATACAATCTCCCTGGTTTTAAGTGCATCGTTATAGAAGCCTTCACTCAAATTTAGACTATAAAATTGCAGGATCTCTTCTGGAGTTAGATTGAAATGGGAAAAGAGGAACATCTCCGGAGAGTTAAAAGTTGAGCGATAAAGAACACCTTTTTGATACCCCATAAAATGCATCACTTTGTTAAAGGCTTCTTTTAAATTCATCTCCAGTTCCTGATTATTTTGCGAAAGAGACTGAATCTGTTTTAAGCAGGCTAATCTCTTAAGACGTCTGGTTGATATTGATTTCGTTCTGGATAGATGCGAAAACCAGTTCTTTAAGCCTGAAAGTAACAAGATTCCACCTAAAATATATAAGCCTATCTCTGCTCCGGCTTTAAGATCAGGATTAACTGGTATAGAAATACCAGTTAAGGACCTAGAAAAAACCAGGAAAGCTCCCAGAAACAAAAGGAAAAACCCCGAAGCTAAACTCCATTTCACTCCCGGATAGAACTTAAAATATTTTTGTTCAAACTTTAGAACAAGTATCAAAAAGGTGCCAAAGATCAAAAGCTGCAGGTATCCGTTAATTAAATTTTGCATCTACTCCTCCTCTCAAAAAATGGAAAAAGGAAAACAGAAAAAGGAAGATAAAATTAAAACTTTTTTCCATTTTCCTTATTTCCTTTTATTTATAAATTTAAATAAAAAAGTAATTCTTTGATTTATTTTAAAAATAATTTGATTTCTTCAAACTGTTTAATTTTTACACACCCCTAAGTGGTTAAATTAATTTTATTTATAGAAGTCTATTAGCTTTATCGTCAGATTGGAGAGGAGCTTTAATCCTTAAAAAAACTGGTAGGGACAGATCTGTCCTACGGATCCGTTCTAGGACGTGTCTGCCCCAATGGTAAACCCACCTTGCCCTCAAGGTAGGTTTATTTCATCGTAGAGACGCATCGCATGCGTCTCTATAAATAGCGGAACCTGAAAGTTTGTTTTCTTCGTCCTATAGAAACATTGGACCTTACGGGCACAATAACGTCGGGCCTAAAGCCCGACGTTACTGACCACTATTCTTTATCTGACCAGTCAATTGGACCTTCAGTAAAACGTTTTTTGAGGTTACCAAGCACATAAGACCAGGCTCTGTCGAAATAGTTAAACAGTTTATCCCAGTCCTCTCCCTTGCCCCAGCCAAGCTGTGATAAAACAACTTTCACCTTTCCTGGCTCGACCTCTTCAAACTGCAAAACCACAACTGTATGTTGTCCACGAAGCTCTCCAAAATCCGGCGGAGCATTCCATTCAAACGAAAGCATTTCCATGGGAAGGTAACTTAAAATCTTACAATCCTCTGACCCTTTTAAACCGTATGCTGCTTCGAGGATAAAATAAATCTCATAAGCACCGCCAATAGCCAACTCAACTTTTGCATCTGAAGAGAAAAAAGTCTTAACCCCTTCAGTAGTTGACCAGGTATCCCACACCTCCTTAAGTGAGGCAGGAACAACTACCTCCTTTCGGAGGATTTTATCTGATGGATTTTTCACATGTCGATTATATAATAAGAAGTTCATATCATCAGTATTCCCACCTTACCCACAAGGTGGGTTTATTCTATCGTAGAGACGCATTGAATGCGTCTCCTAATAGGCGACCCTGTCCTATCCTACGGATTCCTATCGGGACGGATCCGGTATTAGGAAAAGGGTCGCACTACATTTTTCCCCGCTCCTTTCCAAGGAGAGGCATGGGTGAGGTTCTTCGTCGGGCGTAAAACCCGACGCTATTTATTTGACTATTTGACTAAAGGTAGGGGTTCAAAATTTTGAACCCCTACAACTTCAATAAATCATAGGAACTAAACGCTTAGTTGCCTTAGAGTAATTTGTATATTCCTCTCCAAAAGCCTGGACAAGAGCTTTTTCCTCAACTCGAATTCTGTAAATAAAAGCAACTAATA
>JAZDLB010000155.1:0-3603 GCA_043802565.1 Candidatus Zixiibacteriota bacterium
CTTTTCTTTTTAACCTTGGAAAGAAAGATAAAGAGGAAGGTCCTATCCCCTGATAATTTATCAGGTCATAGTCTTCAAAAAGAGTATCCAGGCTTGAGAAAAGGGTATGAGAGATAGCATCTAAGTGTTTGGTCTTGATGCTTCTTATCTTCTTTAAGGCTACCCCTTTATACTCTCCTTCAATTTGAGTGTAATAGGATCTGCAATAAACTGTTACCTGGTGCCCTTTTTTCGAGAGCCTTAAAGCTATCTTTTCAGTAAAATCCTCTACCCCTCCATAGGTAGCAGGTATCCCTTTCTGCCCAATAAAAGCTATTTTCATGTCTCTTTTGCCAGGGTAAAGGTTAAGGTTCTGGTGGGGATTTCCTCATCTAATTTAATTAGTCCCTTTTCTTTCATCTCTCTCCAGATAGAATTGAACTCTTTTACAGTCTCCTCAGTCTTCGGGTTTTGAGTCATCTTCTTCAAGATAGGGAAAGGAACTGTAACTATGTCTGCTCCGGCAAAAAAGGCTTTGTTAACATCTAACATAGAGCGTATACTTCCCACAATCAATCTGGTGCGGATATTTAGTTCTTTATATAAAAGAGAAGTCTCTTTTATCACCTGTATCGGGTCATATCCCATATCTGAGACCCTTCCATAGAAGATACTGGCGTAAGATGCTCCGGATAAAGCGGCTAAGATAGCCTGATTAGTAGCCATAATCGCAGTCACGTTTGTCTTAACCCCTTCAAAACTTTCCAATTGAGTTACAGCTTTTAAACCTTCAATCCCCATCGGTATTTTGATGATGATCTTTTCATCCCAGGAGGCATAGATTTTTGCTTCATCTACCATACCTTGAAAATCCTCTTCGGTTACTTCCACGCTTACCGGGTTTTTAACTAACTCCACAATCTCCAAAATTTTCTGTTTGAAACTATATCCACCTTTTTCATTGGACATAATCTTGGGATTGGTGGTTGCTCCGGAGATACAACCCCAGCTTAGCGCCTCTTTGATCTCCTGGATATTAGCAGTGTCGATGTAAAGTTCCATCTTATTCCCCCTTTAATTTTTCTATGAACTTAATTGCTTGATAAAGGTCTTTAACGATGAAATCTGGCCTGGTATTTTTTTCTTCCATAAATTTACACAGGTCACATTTGTGATTACCTAATAGAAAAGTTATACAGCCAGCTTTTTCACCGGCCTGGATATCGGTAAGGCTATCTCCAACCAGATAGGAGTTTTTAAGGTCAATCTTATGTTCTTTAGAAGCCCTAAGGAATAGTCCAGGTTTAGGCTTCCGGCAACTGCAAATCTTTTTAAATCTTTTATCACCCCCCTGAGGATGATGCAGACAATAATAAATTGCATCAAAGAAAACTTTCTTTTTAGCTAACTCTTTTCGCATCTTTAAATCTATCTTATAAAAGTTTTTTAAGCTCATATGCTTTTTGGCAACCCCCGGCTGGTTGGATACTATTATAGTTTTGAAACCGAGTCTATTTATCCTTCTTAAAGCTTTTTCAACTCCGGGCAAAAACTTAAATTGAGAAGGATGAAAAGGGGTGTCTAAAACCCCAATATCCGAATGATAGACTATCTGGTTAATGACTCCGTCCCTATCTAAAAAGATTGCCCTATTCATAATTCTCTATCTTTTTTCTTAAACAGTTGCAGAGCAGATGCTCCATAGCTAAATGAAAAGATTCTACCTGAGGTGTGGAGTTAGCTGGTATTACCAGACACTCGTCAGCGATCTTGCTCATCGCTCCTCCATCAAATCCCGAGAATCCGATCAAGGTAGCTTGATATTCTTCCTTAGCTAAGAGCATAGCTTTAAGTAAATTCTGAGACCATAACCCAGCTTTATCTTTGCCAGACCCTCCGTGAACTGAAAAGGTTACCAAAAAATCTTTTTCCTGTATTAGATTTTTAAGCTGTTCAGAGAAGAGATTGTCAAAGCCGTTGTCATTTATCAGAGCGCTCATCAAAGGGATATTATCATTTAAACAGATGACTTTGAACCTTTTCTTATCATCAACAATGGTGCATTTTGATAAGTCGCAGGCGAAATGGGCGGCAGTTGAGGCGGAGCCACCGTTGCCCATAACGAAGATAGTTCTTCCCTCTTCCCAGGCTGAAAAAAGAAGCTCAATTATCCTGTCGATTTTATCCACGGAGAGCTTATCAACTACCTCTTTCATATCCTCTAGATATGATTGGATATAGGATTTGTTGCCCAATTTTTTCTCAAAACTCGGAGCCTGGATTAAAGTTTTAGTTATAGTCATTTCTCCCCCCCTATTAAATATTGATTAAAACTTTTGAGCCTTCAAATTCTAATCTAAATCTCATCTCCTTTAGATTCTCCTGTTCCATTGTTTTTCGTAACCCGTTTTTACCATTATTGCAGTAAAACATAAAGAATCCTCCACCCCCTGCGCCCATAAGTTTTCCTCCTAAAGCCCCGTTCTTCTTGGCAATTTCATACCACTGGTCTATTCTTTCCTGGGTCATCTTATCCGAAAGGGTTTTCTTGGATTGCCAGTGCAGGTCTAACAGGTTTCCAAACCTCTCCAAATCCTCTTTTTCAAAACATTCCTTTATCTCCAAACCTATTTTTTTAATCTCGTGCATCCCTTGAATGACCTTATTCTCATTCAGACTTGCGCCTTTACTTTGAGAACCTAAGACCTCAGAAGCAGATCTCTTGATTCCAGTATAGAAAATTAAAGTATTGCTTTCTAATTGGTCTAATGCGTCCTCGGATAGTTTCAGCGGGAGCACTCTGACAGTGCCCAATCTATCAATATCCAGACAGATTATTCCTCCGAATGCGGCTAGATACTGGTCCTGTTTTCCGATTGGCTCTTTTAAAAGCTCGATCTCGATATAACAGGCTTCCTCAGCTAAATCTTTGGCATTCACCTTTTCGTTTTTGTAAGTATGAAGTGCGTTTAAAAGCCCGACAGTAAAGGCGGATGAGGTTCCCAAGCCGGTATTAGATGGGACATCTGCTATAGAGGTGATCTCGATACCAGAATCGATCTTCAAAAGTTTTAGTGCCTCTCTAACAATTGGGTGCTTAATCTCCTCTACTGAATCGACTATCTCGGTTAAGGAATAACTTACCCGGATAGTTTTCTCAAATCTTTTGTTTAAAGTGACATAGATATATTTATCAATAGCGGCACTGATTAAAAACCCGCCATATTGAGTATAATAAGAAGGAAGGTCTGTTCCTCCTCCACCTAAAGGTATGCGTAATGGTGTCCTAGTAACGATCATAAATTTTTGCCCCCTTTTCAACACGAATTTGTGTCTTGACGACTAAGTTTTTAAATTCCTCTAACCCTTCAAGAGAACCGATCTGGTAGAACCTCTGTCTAACTTCATAGGCTAACATCTCTTCTTCAGAGATCAGGATTTTATAGAGTTCCTGCAGATCATAAGGTTCATCCTCAAGTACCAGACTTAAGACCTCTTTTTTGAGGATCGAAAGCCCGGCATCGATATATTCTAGGTTCTCACCTTTAAGAGTTTTATCATAAACTTTTACCAGGTCATCTGCGATCAAAATATTACTTTTATCAAACCGGTTTTGATTTTTAT
>JAZDLB010000156.1:0-5130 GCA_043802565.1 Candidatus Zixiibacteriota bacterium
CTGGATTTTAGAAATATCTTTCAAAATACTGAGGATGTCTCTCAAATCGGCAGGGAATTGAGGATAATCTACGTGGAGTTTTTCTAAGAATAATTCCACAGGCTAAAGGCAATAGGCTAAAGTCTAACAGCGAATAGCCAAGAGCGAATTATGAACACATTTCTCATGGCAGATTGTAGGAATTAAGCAGATTGAATAACAGAAAGCTTTGATTTTACGTATTAATTTAATAGATAAGTGAATTGTTCTTTTAATCTTTTAGGTGTCATCTTGTGTCTAATAGTTGTCGATATGTTTTAGCAAAATTTGGAGGTGAGAAAAATGCGAAATAGATGGGTCCTTTTAGGAGTGGTTTTAACAATTACCGGGATTTTTGTGATAGGGTGTTATACCATTATGTCCCATCCCGGGGTTAAGGGAGAAGAAGAACAAACATATTCTGGTAGTTATTACCGGGAACACTGCACTGACTGCCATCAAGATTATCATCAGTATCCCTATGGTTACTATTATGGTTACTATCCTGATTATTACTGGGATTATCCTCGCTGGGGTCATTACTATGCTTATCCCTGGTGGTGGGACTGGTACTATTCGGGTGATAATGGTGGAGGGGGAGGAGGGGGTACTATGCCGCAGGAGAAAATAGAAAGGCAAAGAAGGAATTTAGAGCCTCCTTATGTGCCGGGAACACAGATAATTTCTCCTCCAGTTATCGTTCAACCAAAATCCAGCCGGGGTGAAACCCCTGTTGGAACAATTGAGACTGGCAAGGTTAAAGAAGAACAGCCACCACAGAAAGAGGAGAAAACGGAGAAGAAAGAGGAGAAAATACCTAAGAAGAAAAGATAAAAACTATCTTTCAGGAGAATCCTATGTTAAGGAAAATACCTTTATATACAGTATTTTTGATTCTGCTTTTTATAACTGATGGTTTCAGTCAGGAGTTCACCGATTATCAGATCTGGGAAGAGGCTTCTGCTGGAAATTTCTTTGGAGTGGGTGCCAGGGCAATGGGGATGGGTGGTGCCCAGATTGCCACTGCAGATGATGCTTCAGCTTTAGTCTATAATCCTGCTTTACTGACGAAGATCAAAAGGATTGAATTCTCAGGCACAATGTCTCATCAGAGGTTGAAAAATGAGACTGGTTTTATTGAATCTCCACGTGAAAATGTAGGACCATATTTCCAGAATCAGAGTATTACTCAAACCAATACCCGTTTTAGTTCTGCTAATATAGTTTTACCAGTTCCAACTTATAGAGGCGGTTTAGTATTCGCCTTGGGATTTAATCGTATGAAAAGTTTTGACAGGGCTTTTCATTCAATATTGGTTGACTCTGATAATGTAACAACTCTTTTTGATGCTTCTGTCCTTGAGACTGGAGGGATAAATATGTGGTCTTTGGGTGGAGCAATAGACCTGTCCCCAAATATCTCTGTAGGTGGCGCTGTAAATTATTGGCAGGGGGAAGATGACTACCTTCAAGATTATTATCTGTTGAACCCAAACAAATTATCTGGTTATGAAATCTGGGAGAAAAACCGATATTTGGACAGCTATTCTGGCTGGAATGGTAAATTGGGATTTTCGGTTCAACCCAATAAATACTTGAGCTTAGGTGCGGTTGTAGATTTTCCTACGAAATTTTCCATTGACCAAGATTACTCCTTTTATTTAGATAGTTTGAATGCAACGCGTGATACTGTATGGGTATATGAGGATGAACAATTTGGACATTATGACCTGACCCACCCTTATTCTTTTGGAGCAGGAACTGCTTTGAGTTTCAAATATTTCACTCTGGCAGGGGATGTTTATTATACTGACTGGTCGCAGATGGAAGGGAAAGGGGTGGATAATAAACTTATTAAAGAAAATTATCAGGAGGTTGTTCGCTGGCATATCGGGGCTGAGGTGGTGATGCCGGAGTTTTCCACGAAATTCAGGGTAGGGTATTATGTTGACCCGATTCCTTTTAAAACGGTCTATCTTGAAACTGACCGTAGGTATTTTACCCTGGGAGCAGGTTTTTTAATTGACCAGGTGATGACCTTAGATATTGCCTGGAACCACGGTTTTCATGAATTCAGAGATAGCAGGGAACAATTTATAAAAGAGGCATATACTACGGATAAATTTTTTGTTGGGTTGGCTTATCGGTTGTAAGAGATCAGGTAGGTCAGACATTCCTGTCTGACATTTAAGAACAGACAAGGATGTCTGTTCTACCGATTAAAAAAAGCCGTGATTTTTTGACGGCTTTTTTGTATTTTGCGTAATGATGATTAATGGCTGGCAGGGGCATCCATCTATGGCGGGATGCCCTTTGTTTTATTTGTCATTGCGAGGAGTTTCGCCCCGCCTATGGCGAGGAACGACGAAGCAATCTGTTTCCTGCATAGTAAACGGATTGCTTCATCCCGATAAATCGGGACTCGCAATGACAGCCTTGAATGTAGGCATAAGAGAAGATATTTAGTTATATGACACCTATTTTAAAGATATTTATCGTCTTTGTTTTTCTGGTCATCTTAATCAAGAGGAAAATTCAGATTGGCTATACTCTTCTTCTGGGCACAATCTTCTTAGGGATTTTATTCACTTTACCACCCTTTGAACTCATAAAGAATATCTTTAAAGCTACAATCGAATGGGATACTCTTCATCTTTTATTCATAGTTATCTTAGTCACCATATTCGGTGGGGTACTAAAATTCACCCAGAGCTTGAGGGATATAACTGATTCCTTAGAGAATCTGGTTAAGGATACCAGGACTATCTTAGCCCTTTTACCTGCCCTGATCGGGATACTTCCTATGCCGGGAGGAGCAATGATGTCTGCTCCGATGATAGAAGAGGTTGGCTCACGGAAGAATATTTCACCTGAGATTAAAGCGGCCTTTAACTACTGGTTCAGACATATCATGGAATTTGTATTTCCCTTATATCAGGGAGTTATCATCGCCTCAGTAATTTTAAAAGTCCCGGTGAGTAAGATAATCTTGGCTCAGGTCCCTATGAGTTTGACCATGCTTTTTGCAGGGGTATTTTTCCTCTGGGGAAAAGTTAAAGTGGAGCCAGAAGAAAATAAGAACCAGAAAAAAACGATTGAGAACTTACTTTTATTTCTGAAAAGTATCTGGGGAATACTCTTGGCAGTTGCTTTAAATCTTTTCTCCGGGATAGACCTTTTATGGGCGTTGCTTTTTAGTGTTGTTCTGTTCGCCGCCTTGAATGGGGTAAAGCCTTCTTCTTTCCTGAAAATAGTCCGTGAAAATGTAACCTGGGAAATAATTATGTTGATCCTGGGCATAATGATCTTCAAAAAAATAATTGAAGTATCTGGAGCAGTAACGGTTATCCCTCAAACCCTTTCTACCTGGGGGATCTCACCCGTCCTGGTTATCTGTTTGGTTCCATTTGCAGTTGGGGCTCTGACTGGAGTTACCACTGCTTTTATCGGGATTTCATATCCGATACTTTTAAGCTTTTTGAAACCGGATGGAATAAACTACGGGTATGCTATGTTGGCTTATGCCGCAGGTTTTACCGGAGTAATGGCTTCCCCAGTTCATCTATGCTTGGTTCTGACCAAAGATTATTTCAAAGCCACATTTTCCGGAATTTACAAATTGATTATTCCTCCATCAATCGTCCTGATGTTAGTTGCACTTATTTTAGTTCTATTAGGGTATCCCTGGGGTAAAATTGGCTAAATAATTAGCACTGGAGTGTAATGCTTTAGCTTTAACTTTAGTTTGTTTTTTCCGTCGGGTCAGTCCGCCTGAGGCGGACGACGGTCACATAAATCTTTCTCGTAGTGCGACCCTTTCAGGGTCGCCAGGTCCTAAGAGTTTGTAGCATCCGGGTTTATCCTGGACATTCTATCTTTCATTGGACATAAAGTGAATTATCAAATAACCCTAAAAAAGTAAACCCAGGTTGCCCTCAATGTGGGTGAAAATCCCACCTTGTGGGCAAGGTGGGAATACCGATTAGAAAAAAAATGTAGCGTCCGGTCTCAAGATGCATTCTGCAGTTTATCCCGAACGTTTTTATTTTATTAAAGATATACGTCGGGCATAAAGCCCGACGCTACATATATAATCTTACCCTTGCCTTCTCCTTAAAAAGGAGATGGAGATATTCGTAACGTCCGACGTTTCTGTCGGACGCTACGGTTTTATAAAAAATGGTATGGGCACGGTAAGCCGTGCCTTCATACTTCTATAACGTTTTTAGATAAGCGTCAATTGCCCTGGCGGATTTTTTGCCCGCGCCTGCGGCTAAGATTACGGTTGCTCCGCCGGTAACGATATCTCCACCTGCAAAGACTCCTTTGCGAGAGGTAAGTCCCGTGTCGGGGTCAGCTATTATATTTCCCCATTTGTTAATTTCTAATCCGGGTGTGGTCTTGGGAACTAAGGGGTTAGAGCTATTTCCAATAGCGACAATCACTGTATCCACATCCATTATGAAATTAGAGCCTTCAATTGGCACTGGTCTTCTTCGTCCGGATTCATCTGGCTCTCCTAACTTCATACGGATACACTCCATCCCTTTAACCCAGCCATCCTCAGTTCCTATGAATCTAATCGGGTTAACTAAAAACTCGAATTTCACCCCTTCCTCTTCTGCATGATGAATCTCATCTTTCCGGGCTGGCATCTCAGCTCTGGATCTACGGTAAACTATATAGCCATTTTCTGCACCTAATCTCAAAGCAGTCCTGACTGAGTCCATAGCGGTATTTCCGCCGCCCAAGACTGCCACGTTTTTTCCGGAGAAGATGGGGGTATCATATTGAGGAAAAGAATAGGCTTTCATTAAATTCGAGCGGGTTAAATACTCATTAGCTGAATAAACTCCATTGAGATTTTCACCCGGGATTCTCATAAAGTTAGGAAGTCCTGCTCCAGTTCCGATAAAGATAGCGTGGTAGCCAGAGTCGAAAAGCTCATCAATGGTCTGGAGCATTCCCACCACATAACTGGTTTTGAATTCCACACCTAATCTGGCAAGATAATCCACCTCAGATTGAACAATCATCTTCGGTAACCTGAACTCAGGGATGCCATAGACTAACACTCCACCAGCTTTATGCAAAGCTTCAAACACTGTTACC
>JAZDLB010000157.1:0-3641 GCA_043802565.1 Candidatus Zixiibacteriota bacterium
GAACCTAAAATTTACAAAAATTATATAAACGGTGAATGGGTGGATTCTGTTACCAAGAGAACCTTTGAGAACAGAAATCCAGCTGATACCAGAGAGGTATTAGGTATTTTCCAGAAGTCGAATGAACAAGATGTAAAAAGAGCTATCGATTCAGCTAAAGAAGCCCATAAGAAATGGAGGTTAGTCCCTGCTCCAAAAAGGGCAGAGATATTATTCAGATTGGGTGAGCTCCTGGTAAGAAGAAAAGAAGATTTTGCCAAGCAGATGACCCAGGAGATGGGGAAAGTATTGAAGGAGACCAGAGGTGATGTTCAGGAAGCGATTGACATGACCTATTATATGGCAGGTGAAGGGAGAAGACAGTTCGGACAAACAACCCCTTCTGAGCTTCCAAATAAGTTTAATATGTCAATCCGTCAACCGATGGGAGTATGCGCTTTGATAACCCCCTGGAATTTCCCAATGGCAATCCCTTCCTGGAAACTTATGCCAGCTTTGGTCCTCGGTAATACCGTGGTTTTCAAACCTGCAACGGATACTCCTCTTTCAGCCTATAATTTAGTCAAAGCCTGCGAGGAAGCCGGGATACCTAAAGGAGTGGTAAACTTAATCACCGGCTCCGGCTCAGAAGTGGGAATGCCTTTGATGAAATCACCAGATGTCAAATTGGTCACTTTTACTGGCTCAACCGAGATTGGCAGGACTGTATCTGAGGTCTGTGCTCCAAGCTTCAAACATGTCCATCTGGAGATGGGTGGCAAGAACGGGATTATGGTGATGGACGATGCCAAAATAGATTTAGCAGTTGAGGGTGCGGTCTGGGGAGGGTTCGGAACAACAGGACAGAGATGTACTGCAGCCTCCAGGGTGATTGTTCATAGAAAGGTTTATAAAGAATTCATCGATAGATTCGTGGCACGGGCTAAGACTCTGATAGTGGGCAATGGCCTTGATTCCTCAGTGGAGATGGGACCTTCAATTAACGAGGGTCAGCTCAATACGGTAATGGAATATGTAAAAATAGGAAAAGATGAAGGTGCTAAACTTAGGTGTGGAGGGAATAGATTGGCCTCTGGTAACTATCAGTATGGATATTTCCATGAACCAACTATTTTCGGAGAGGTCGATCCTAAGATGAGGATTGCTCAGGAGGAGATCTTTGGTCCGGTTGTATCGGTTATACCTTGTGATAGTTTAGAGCAGGCAATTGAGATCTGCAACGGCACGATCTATGGTCTTTCTGCTTCGATTTATACTCAGGATGTGAATAAAGCTTTTGTAGCGATGAGGGATGTTTATACCGGAATATTCTATGTGAATGCTTCTACCATTGGAGCAGAAGTGCATCTACCGTTCGGTGGAACCAATCAGACTGGAAATGGACACAGAGAAGCAGGCGTGGCGGCTTTAGATGTTTTTTCCGAATGGAAAGCTATTTATATTGACTTCAGTGGAAAGCTGCAAAAAGCGCAGATCGACGTACCGTAGAAGTTTTAAAATTTTCGAGTTTTAAAAAAGAGGGTGGGCAATTTGCCCACCCCTAAAAATTTATATACCGAGTGCGAATCAGTAAGAAAGGGAGTTTATGAGTAAGAGAAAAGTTCTTATAATGGGAGCAGCAGGAAGGGATTTTCATAATTTCAATTTGGTTTACCGGGATAATCCTCAGTATGAGATAGTGGCTTTCACCGCTACTCAAATTCCAGATATCGAGGGTCGAAAATATCCCCCGAAATTAGCCGGCAAATTGTACTCAAAAGGGATTCCTATCTGGTCCGAGGAAAATCTGATGGGGCTTATCAAAAAATATAAGATCGACGAGGCGATTTTCTCGTATAGCGACGTCTCTTATGAATACATTATGCATAAGGCTTCTCAGGTTTTATCCGCAGGTGCAGATTTCAAGCTCCTTGGTAAAAAAAGCACTATGCTTAAATCAAGAAAGCCGGTGATAGCGGTATGTGCCGCCCGTACGGGTAGTGGAAAAAGCCAGACCACCCGTAAGGTTTGTGAAATCTTAAAAGAGTATGGCAAAAAAGTAGCAGTGATTCGTCATCCTATGCCCTATGGTAATTTGTCTGAGCAGGTCTGCCAGAGGTTCTCAAAAATCTCTGACTTAGATAAATATAAATGCACTATTGAAGAAAGGGAAGAGTATGAGCCTCATATTGAGAGAGGCAATATCGTTTATGCAGGCGTGGATTATGGGATAATATTAAAAGAAGCAGAAAAGGAAGCAGATATTCTGGTTTGGGATGGAGGGAATAACGATTTACCTTTCTATTTTCCGGACCTGCATATAACAGTACTCGATCCTTTAAGGCCCGGTGATGAGATCACCTATTTCCCGGGGGAGAGCAATCTGATCTCTGCAGATGTTTTGGTGATTAACAAAATCGATTCAGCCAGCTTAGAAAATATTGAAGAAGTCAGGCAGAATATAAAAGATGCAAATCCGGATGGAATAATCATCGAAGCGGCTTCCCCTATCTTTTTAGATAAACCTGAGCTTATTAGAGATAAAGAGGTTTTAGTGATAGAGGATGGACCCACTTTAACTCATGGCGAGATGAGCTTCGGAGCCGGGATGGTAGCCGCAGAAAAATTCGGTGCTAAAGAGATAATCGACCCCAGGCCTTATGTTGTGGGTTCATTAAAAGAGGTCTATAGAAAATATCCACATATCGGCACACTCCTTCCGGCAATGGGTTACAGTAAAAAACAGATAGGCGAATTGCAAAAGATAATAAATTCAGTAAAGTGCGATGCAGTGGTAATTGCTACACCGATAGATTTGGGCAGGATTCTGAAAATAAATAAACCTTCGGTCAGGGTTAGATACGAATTGCAGGAGATTGGAAAACCAGATTTGAGAGAGGTATTGAATACATTTATAAAAAGTAGTAGGTAGTAGAGAGTAGACAGTAGACATAGTGTAGGGACAGAACATTGTTCTGGCCATTATGTATTTCGTAGAGGCGGGATTTCCCTGCCCAGGATGTTCGGTAGGGGCGACCCGCCGGGTCGCCCCTACATACTAAAGCGATCCTAAAAGGATCGTACTACGTGAACTAAAATTACGAAAATAAATGAGAAAAAAAACTGCAGTTGTGGCTCTGGGCGGGAATGCTATTACCCGAAAGGAACAAGAAGATACTATTGAAAATCAGTTCAGAAATACGACCCAGAGTTTGTCGGGTGTGGTTGAACTGATAAAAGATGGTTTTAATTTAGCCATTACTCACGGGAATGGTCCACAGGTGGGGAATGTCATTTACCGGGTAGAATTAGCCCGCGGGAAAGCACCTTATCTTCCTGTTTATATCTGTGTGGCGGATACTGAGGGTGGGATGGGTTATATGATCGAACAATGCCTGAGAAATAGATTAAAGCAGGAGAATATTCAGCGGGAAGTGGCTACTGTGGTTACTCAGGTTGTTGTAAACAAAGAGGATACTTCTACAAAAAATCCTTCGAAATTTGTAGGACAATTTTATACTAAAGAGGAAGCTGAAAATTTTGCCAAGGAAAGAGGCTGGATTGTAAAAAAGGATGCAAATAGAGGCTGGAGAAGGGTAGTGCCCTCACCCATACCCTTAGAGATAGTAGAGAAAGATTCTATCAAGGTTTTAGTGGAAAAT
>JAZDLB010000158.1:0-5405 GCA_043802565.1 Candidatus Zixiibacteriota bacterium
TTAAGAGACTTCCTCCTGATACACTCAAGAAATCGATCACCTTAAAAGTGAAAAGTGGAAAGGAGATAAGGATTACAATCCCAATCAAAAAGGAGAAACCCCCTGAGCATACATTGCCTCCGATTAAATGAGACTGGCGTAAATAAATCTTTAAATTTAACCATATTTTCTAAAGATTTTAATGAAGTTTTTCGTAAATATAGATAAAGATTTTGACTGAATGGAGGAGGTGAAGATGAGAAAAAATAGGTTTTTGCTCTCGGCTCTATTTCTGATTTACCTTTTGATTCCGGTACTTTCGGAGGTAAAAGCAGGGAGTCCCAAATTGAATGTTTCTGAGAAGGAGTGGGATTGGGGTCGTATTCCTCAGAATTCTGTAGTAAGCCACAGCTTCTGGTTAAAGAACGTGGGCACTGATACTCTGCGGAGTATGAATGTCAGCGTTGGCTGAGGGTGCACCAAGGCTCCATTGAAAAAGACGGAGCTTGCTATCGGCGATAGCACAGAGCTTATAGTAAGT
The DNA here is from genome assembly GCA_043802565.1 of Candidatus Zixiibacteriota bacterium. Taxonomy (GTDB): domain Bacteria; phylum Zixibacteria; class MSB-5A5; order MSB-5A5; family RBG-16-43-9; genus CAZMZF01. Next base: position 521 of record JAZDLB010000158.1, read on the forward strand.
TATACTTCAGCAATTACTCCGGGTAAGATTGTCAAATATGCTAATGTCTTCTATAAAGATACCAGCTCTCAGGTTCAGAATGTAAAATTAAATTGTCAGATTGTTCCTGTGACGGATACAACTTTTAAGGTTCAGGTATCCCCTCCTTCTCTGGATTTCACTGTAGTTCAAGGGAAACCCCAGGAAAAGAAGCTTTCTTTGAAAAACTCGGATGTAGTGGAGTATAAGGTTTCTTTGATCGATTATCCTGAAGAGTATTTCAAAGTTAAGTTAGGAAAGAAGCTGAAACCAGGGAAGTCCGTTGAGTTAAAGGTGAAACCAGTGAAAGATTTACCTCGGGAAGGGTTTAAGAGGTCTTTGACTTTAGAATTAGAGGGGAAAGAGAAGACCAGGATTTCAATTCCGTTAGTTTTTAATCCCTTACCAGCCACCTCTACTAAAAAATAAAAGTAAAATCTGAACTTAAGTAAAAAGGCTCTAACATTTTAGTTAGAGCCTTTTTTGTTAATACATTTCATCTAATAGCTCCTCAATTCTGTCTATCATTTTCTCAATAGTAAAAAGCTTTTCTACCCTTTCCCTGCCTTTCTCTCCAAGACGAGTAGCTAAGTTTTTATCTTTGAGTAAAGTGATAATTGCTAAAGCTAAGGAATGAGGGTCTTCTGGAAGGACTAAAATGCCAGTCTTATTATCCTGAACTACTTCAGGAATACCACCTACACGAGTAGCGACTATAGGTTTTTTCAATGCCATACCTTCAGCTAAAACCAATCCAAAAGGTTCTATGATCGAGGGTAAAACCAGAAGGTCAAATCCAGCCATGGTCTCAAATATCTCTTTTATATAACCAGCGAAGATGACATAATTGTCTAAGTTTAATTTTTTAGTTAGCTCTTTTAAATCTTCTTTTTCTGAGCCATCGCCTGCAATAAATAGCTTAATATTCGGATGGACTTTAATTATCTCAGGCAGAGCCTGGAGAAGATAGCAATGCCCCTTTGCCTTTACCAATCTTGCAGGGACTCCTATCAGGGTCAGTCTAGCGTCGAGATTATAGCGTTGGAAAAGTTTCTCCCGTTCTTTTTTTAGATCAAAATTAAATAAAGAAAGATCTATCCCATTAGTAATAACTTCAATTTTATCAGGTTTTAGCCAGGGGAATTTTTTAAGTTGATCTTTTAAGTTTTGACTGGGTACTACAATTTTATCTGGGAGAAATTTTCCAGTGAGTCTGTGAACCAAGGAGGTCTTGGGTAAAAGTACCCCCATTCCCCAGATTATTTTAGATCTCTGTATTATTCTGGAGGCGATTCCGCCAAGCCTTAAATCTTTATTGAAATTTACCCATACGAAATCAATTTTTTGTTTTGACATCAATCGGGCTAAAAAAAAGATATTTACTGGATCAAAGTCTCCTTTGATTTTTAAGGGTACTAAGTTGACCTTATCGGCTGAAAAATGATTAAGGAATTCACTGTTTTTTCTACCAGCAACCCAGATTTTATGCCCTTTTTTAGTTAAATGAACCGAGTAATTATAAATCAGATTTTCCCCTCCACCCCAGACATTCTCCCGGATTGAGTTTAAAAATAAAATCTTGTATTTTCGCATCTGTATTTAACTAATAATACTTTAATTTTTATTTGTATCGAACATCAAGTATAGTGTAAAATCAAGTTTTAATAAGGCATCCATATTTTATTTGTCAAGGATTAAAAATCGGTAGAACAGACATTCCTGTCTGTTTTTTAAAGAAAATAAATGGAAAGCTGAAGTCTCAAGACCTTGATGGCTTTCCGCTACATTTAAAAAAAATGTGTAGGGGCACGGTCCGCCGAAGGCGGATGCCCCTACGCTTTAAAGAGTATTAAGAATCTCGTCAGTTGTGGTAATATCTGCAAATCCGTAAGCTAAATTTAGTAAGCTGGCAAGGTGCATCTCCTCGGAAACTGTTCCAGTGGCATCCGCTAAGAATTTTATACGATAATCTCTGAAATAGGCATCCCGGGCTGTGGATTCACAGCACATATTGGTCATTATTCCAGTGATAACCAAATCCTCTATTTTTAAACACCGCAGAATCGTCTCCAGGTCTGTATTATAGAATGCACTATAGCGATGTTTATAAATTATTTTCTCCTCGGGCAGAGGCTCGATTTCCGGATGAATTTTTGCTTCCTCAGTTCCCTCTTTGCACATCCCCTGCCACCACCAGCCCATAATCCCGGCATCGATCCCATCTGGATGATGGACATGACAGGTGTAGATTACCGGTCTTTTCCGAGAATGGTAGAAATTGATCAACGTTTTCACATTAGAAAGGATGGCCAAACCACCACAGATAAAAGTAGGAGAGTTCAGCTCTAAAAAGTATCTCTGCATATCTATTACTAAAAGGGCGGATCTATCCAAATTCAGTTTTAACTTATGAGTGTTAAAAGGTGAAATCCTTTCCAGCCAGGTCCTGGTTTTTTCTTTCAAATTATTCTGGGTTACATAGTAATTCATCTAAAACCTCCGCTTTAAAATTATAAAAGCCATCCAGCGAATCTGGGTGGCTTTTGCCTGACATAATTCGAATTTATCTTAATTAAAGAAAATCCTTGTGTCAAGTTAAAAAAGTCTTATTTTAGAAAGTAAAATATAAGGAGGATAACTCTATGCCCTATTCAGAGAGACAGAGTGTGGCCTGGTGGGTTAAATATCTTTTTATCCTTTTTATGGCTGGGACTGTCCTGGGTTTGGTCCTTTCTCCTCAAGACCCCAAAACTCCCTTCTGGCTTACCCCTTTTCTTATCCTTATGGGTTTTCTTTTTCTATTTATATATATCAATTTCCGGAGATTGGAGATAAAGGTTCAGGGTAGATTTTTAGAGTTCGGGTTTGGGATTTTCAGAAAGAAAATTCCTTTAGCAGATATTATTTCCTGTGAGGAAAGCTCGGTTTCCTTCGGAAAATATTGGGGGATAGGTATCCGCTTAGGCTCAGATGGGACTATCTGTTACAATACCCGTTTCGGAAAAGGGGTAAGGATAAAAATAAAGGATAAGAGAAGGGATTACGTCTTGACCTCTGATAACCCTCAAGCTTTATGCCAGGCTCTGAAGAAAGGATGATAAATCGAAAGAGAGTTCTGAAAAAACTCTTCTTGCGGGGCTGGTCCGCCTCAGGCGGACGCCTACGGAAGTATAAGATATTGATTTTACGTCCGAGAAACGGATCCGTAGGATAGGTCGGGCACCCTTGTCCGAATGGATCCATTCTGGACCCGACCACTCTTCTCCACTTTTTCAGAAACCTCAGAAAATATTTTTTTAAAGTTAATCTATGTCTCACATTCACCTTCCAGATGGAATTTTGCCCGTAGGGCTCTGGGCCTTAGGCTGGATTTTAATGGTTGGACTTCTCTTCATATTCAGAAGTCATTTCCAGAAGAGAGGATTCACCAGCAAAATCCCGCTGGTGGCAACTTTTTCTGCGATAATGGTCATTTCGATGTCTCTGGAGATCGTTCCAATCCTTTATCACATAAATTTATCAGTGGTATCCGCGATAATCTTAGGTCCAGGCTGGTTTATTCTGTGTTCTTTTGTGGTTAATCTAATCCTGGCTTTCTTCGGACATGGCGGGATAACGGTGGTGGGTTTAAATAGCCTGGTAATAACCGCTGAGGGAATTTTTGGATATTTTCTTTTTAAAACTCTCTGGTCAATTTTTAAAAAGATATTCTGGGCTAGCTTTGTCTCCACTTTCCTTGCCCTTTTTCTTTCAACTTTTTTTGCTTTAGGAATTGTGGCTCTGGGAACATCTGATATATCTGGTGCTTTTGGTCTGGGACATGATCGACATACCCAAACAGACAAAGGTTTTTTGAAATTTGAGAGAGGAGAGCCTGAAAAGCATACAGAACAACCTGTACCGGAATTTGATTTCAAGAAGTTTTTGTTTTTGGTCTTGGGTTTTGGCTCTATTGGCTGGGTCTTAGAAGGGTTGATCACCGCCGGGATCTTAAGATATCTTCATAAAGTAAGACCAGGAATATTGGAGGGAGATTAAATGGATTTAGCTTATTTAGACTATTTAGCTACCAGCGGAAAAAGTTTTTTGCATCGCTCTCCTGCAACCTTGAAGATGATATTTTCTCTTGTTCTTATCGGGGTTATCATTTTCGTGAAAAATATATTATTTTTGGTCGTAACCTTACTATTCCTCTATACGTTGGTACTTTTAACTCGACTCCCCTTAAGAAAGATATTCCTGATTTCCCTATATCCAATGATTTTCGCCTTAATTTTTGCTTTTGCCAGTCTGGGAAAAGGCGGGGAATGGTTTTTTATAATCCTTTTAAGAGTCTTAGGAACTGCTACCACGATGATACTTCTTTTCTCCACCACACCCTATCCCTGCATATTTGCGAGCTCAGGGAAGGTCTTACCTGATTTTTTAATAACCATCTTTTTTATGACCTACCGGTCGATATTTATTCTCTTTTCGATTTTTGAAAATATCAGGACCGGTTTTAAGTTAAGGGGAGGTTTTCAAATGAAACATCCGAAAAGAAGCTTGTTCAATTTTGCTAAAGCCATTGGCTATCTGATTCTCAAAGGGATGGATTATAGCCAGAGATTCTATGAAGGGATAAAGCTCAGAGGATTTCAAGGGAAAATAGAACATCAGAGGAGGTTTTGCACTTGGGCCAGGAGATAGTAGTTAAAGTTCATTGCATAAAGCATACCTATCAGGACAAGACTGACATTAAAATCTGCGGGCTGGATTTTCTAGTTCAAAGAGGGGAGAAAGTTGCAATCTGCGGTCCTAATGGGTGTGGTAAATCCACATTGTTGAAGCATATCTTAGGGATTTTAATCCCGAAGGAAGGTGAAGT
>JAZDLB010000159.1:0-2557 GCA_043802565.1 Candidatus Zixiibacteriota bacterium
GGTAACTTTTTTTCCAGCCAGATAAAACCGGCGGCGGCAATAATGCCTAAAAGGGAGATAATCCCCCAGAGAAACACTGGTTTAGTGTTAAACAGGTCTATTAAAACCCCACCGATTAAAGGTCCAATGGACCAGCCCAGAGCATAGGAAAGGCCATACCCACCCATATATAAGCCATGATGTTTTTCCCTGGAAAGATTGGCCGCTATAGCCATTGAGGCGGGAAGGACCATGATCTCTGAAAAAGAGATAATGAGCATACAGAATAGAAGCCAGACAAAAGAGCCGGAGAATCCCAATAAAAAATATCCTAAAGAATATCCAATACTACCCCAGAAAAGGACCCGGGTTAAGATCTTAGACTGGGCGAACCTTGATGCTGGTAGCTGAAATAAAATAACGATGGAACCATTGACTGCAAAAAGAAATCCTAACTGGGCTTCAGAGATACCTACGTAATCAACTGAGAAGACCGATATGGTTGAAACCAGCTGCCCGATTACTACAAAGATAATAAGTGAGACGGCACAATAGAGGAGAAAAAGATGGTCAGCTCTTAGCTTGCCCAGGTCCTTAAAGGTAAATTTCTCATTAGAGGAATCGATTTTAATCGTTTCAGGTAAAAAGAAGAAGACAAGGGCAGAGGAGACAAAGGTCAAGACCCCAGCGAAAATAAAAAGGAGTGGATAGGAGGCTGAGGCTAAAAATCCACCAATCACAGGACCAATGGCCCAGCCAGTATTTCCTCCTATACGTAGAAGGCTATAAGCTTCCACCCTTTTTTCCTTAGGGACTATGTCTGCGGTCATGGCATTGGCAACTGGCTGATAAAACCCACCAAACATCCAGCTCAGTACGATAATCAAAGACCAGAGAGAAAAACTTGCTCCTCTATAGGCAAGTGCTGCCATAAAAAGGAAGGAAAGCCCTCTAAGAAACTGAGCAAACCCCATTATCTTTACTCTGCCAACTTTATCCGAAAGATGTCCACCAATTAAACCAAAAAGGGCACGGCTGATTGCGGCAACTCCGAAGAGGAGCCCGACCTGGGTCATCGGGATTTTCATCTGGTTGTGGAAATAGATGCTCAAATAGGGGATGACCATAGCAAACCCCATAGCGGATATCATCCAGCCAGAGACTAAAATCCATAGCCGGTAATCGTAGCTTTTTATAAAAGATGAGATTTTAGAAAAGTTAAGCTGAGGCATATTAGCTTGACAAAAAAAGACTCACAAATAGGTTGTCAACCAATCCCCGTAGGGGACATGGTTGACCTACGTATCTGCCAAGATAGAAAAGACTGGAAGATTTTGCAATAATTAAATGATGAAGGACTAATGACGGATGAGAAATAAAAACAATCAGTATGCCCACGTTGCCCTCAACGTGGGTATACCTTCCCACCTTGGGAGTAAGGTGGGATTACCGGTTTGTTTTTTATGGTATCGTTATGGACGATGCACTCCAAAGTCAAAGCTGTCATGCTGAGTCCGCCTGTGGCGGACGAAGCATCTGAAATCAAAAATGAGATTCTTCCCCCGCCTTTGGCGGGGTCAGAATGACAGGTAGAATTATTTTTGACATTTCACTCGGTATTAGATATATTTTTCTTGTCCTGCGGATCCGAAATTCGGAAAGGAGTTTTTATGCCGGCTAATTTGACCCCTCAATATTTAGAGGCAGAAAAGAAGTATAAAAAAGCCAAGACTCCAGAGGAGAAACTTTTTGCTCTGGAGGAGATGCTTGCCACTATCCCTAAACATAAAGGGACAGAAAAGCTACAGGCAGACATAAAAAAGAGGATCTCTAACCTAAAGGAGCAGGATAAAAAGGGTAAAGGTGCAAAAAGGGAAGACCATTATTATATTAAAAAAGAAGGAGCTGGGCAGGTAGTGATGATCGGTCCTCCAAACTCAGGGAAATCCCAGCTCTTGGCCTCTTTAACTCATGCCAAGCCAGAGGTAGCTCCTTTTCCGTTCACCACTCAAAAACCATTAGCCGGGATGATGCCTTATGAGAATATCCAGATCCAGTTAATCGATACCCCTCCTATCTCTTCAGATTTCTTTGAGGGCGGGATTTTGGGACTGATTCGCAATTCAGACCTTATCTGGTTAATAATCGACTTAAGCTCAGATGATCCATCAGCTGAATTAGAGATAGTCAAAAAGAGATTGGAAGAGAAAAAAATTAAGTTGCACCAGGATGAGAAGGGATTTCCTCTGGAAATCGGTGAGGTCTGCAAAAAGACCATGCTTTTAGGTAACAAAAATGATTTAGAGAATGCTCAGGAGAACTGGGAGATAAGTAAGGAATTATATGGCTCTACTTTCCTCTTGTATTCCATTTCCGCCGAAAAAAAACAGGGTTTAGAGGAGCTGAAAATAGAAACTTTCAAAAATTTAGAGATTCTGCGAGTTTATACTAAAGTCCCGGGAAAATCACCTGATTATACCAATCCGGTGATTTTAAAGAAGGGGCATAAGTTGATGGATGCCGCATTTGCTATTCATAAGGATTTTGCCCACAATTTAAAATATGCCCGGATCTGGGG
>JAZDLB010000160.1:0-3315 GCA_043802565.1 Candidatus Zixiibacteriota bacterium
GCACTAAACTTCCCGGATCGAAAAGCAAAAAGCTCATTATCAAGGATGAAAGTTTTGTTTCTCAGTCATACACCCGGGCTTATCCAACGGTTATCGACCACGCTAAAGGAGCTTATATTTATGATATAGATGGGAATTCGTTTATAGATTTTCATGCCGGGATAGGGGTTTGTGCCACTGGCAACTGCCATCCAGAGGTGGTGGCCGCCATAAAGAAGCAGGCTGAAAAAGCAATCCATATTGCCAGCGCCGATTTCTATCATCCTTTAGTAGGAAACTTAGCAGAGAAATTAGCTAAGATTACGCCAGGAAGTAAAGAGAAAAGAGTTTTCTTCACCAATTCAGGAACTGAAGCAATTGAGAGTGCTTTAAAGTTAGCTCGTTATAATAAGAAAAAACCAAGGATGATTGCCTTTATTGGTGCGTTTCACGGCAGGACCATGGGGGCTTTATCTTTAACCTGCAGTAAAATCAACCAGAGAAGGTATTTTGCACCGATGTTGCCTGAGGTTACCCATGTGCCTTATGCTTACTGCTACCGCTGTCCTTTTAATCTGGAATATGGAAAATGCGATATGGCCTGTGTTAAATTCATCGATGAAGTGATTTTGCAGAAAGTTGCTCCAGCCGAGGATGTGGCCGCCATATTTGTAGAGCCGATTCAGGGGGAGGGCGGTTACGTAGTTCCTCCTAAGGAATTTCATCCTATGCTTAAAAAAATAGCAGAGAAATATGGGATCTATTATGTTGTGGATGAGATTCAATCCGGTATGGGCAGGACTGGCAAGATGTTTGCCATTGAACACTGGGGTGTGGTGCCGGATATTATGGCTGTGTCTAAAGCATTAGCCTCAGGGGTGCCTTTAGGAGCCTGTATAGCTCCCAAGAAAGTGATGTCCTGGATTCCTGGAGCTCATTCCACTACCTTTGGAGGTAACCCGATAGCCTGTGCGGCTGCGCTAAAGACGATCGAGCTTCTGGAGAATGGACTGGTTAAGAATGCAGAAAAGATGGGTAAATATATTATGTCTCGATTACAGAAGATGTGGGAAAACTATGATATAATCGGGGATGTGCGGGGTAAAGGGTTGATGATCGGGATAGAATTCGTCAAGGATAAGAAGAGCAAAAAGCCGGCTGGTGATTATGCGAATGAAGTGGAACAGGAATGCTTTAGAAACGGGCTTATGCTTTTGACCTGTGGACCTAATTCTGTCAGGTTCATCCCACCTCTGATTATTAACGAGGAGATTACCAATAAGGCATTGAAGATTTTCGAGAAGGTGGTAAAAAATGTTTCGGGAAAAAAGAAAAAAATAGATAGAGGAAAGAGGCAATTGAGCATAGAGAAAACCTATCTTCTATAGATAGATTGCGTAGGGGCGGAGCTGGTTGAGCTTTGCGATCCGCCTTTGGCGGATTTCGGGGTCTCCGCCCAATCATTTTGTCATTCTGACCCCGCCTTTGGCGGGGGAAGAATCTTATTTCTTTGAGCTATAGATGCTTCGTCCGCCTGTGGCGGACTCAGCCTGACAGTGGATTAAGGTGGTAATTATTTAATAACTGGAGGGTTAGGTGAGACTTTATGAATTTGAAGCAAAAAAGCTTTTCTCTAAAGCCGGGATACCGATTCCACAAGGTGAAGTAGTAAAATCTCCTGAAGAAGCCAGACTTTTTACTGAAAAATTGGGCAAACCGGTGGTGCTTAAATCTCAAATCCTTTCAGGAGGAAGGGGGAAAGCTGGAGGGATAAAATTTGCTCAAAATCCTCTTGAGGCAAAAGAAAAAGCTTCTGAACTATTTTCTCTGATGATCAAAGGGTTCCCTGTTGAAATGCTCTTGGTAGAGGAAAAAATTGATCTGGAGAAAGAGCTTTATTTAGGTGTGACCATCGACAGGTTGAACTATAAGTTGGTCATCATCGCTTGCACTGAAGGCGGGATGGAGATCGAGGATGTGGCGAAAAGATTCCCGGATAGAGTTAAGAGACTTAACTTAGATATAGATGAGAGGTTTTATAATTTTCAAGCTCAAACTTTAGCCAAATGGTTAGGGGTAAGAGGAGACCAGATAAGGAATGGGGGTAATGTAATTTCATCCCTGTTTAAGGTCTTCAAAAATTATGATGCCAAATTGGTAGAGATAAATCCACTGGTTTTAACCAAGGAAGGGAAGTATATGGCCTGTGATGCCCGGATGAGCGTGGATGATGATGCGCTGTTCCGCCATAAGGAACTTTCTGAGATGGGGATTGAGAAAAGGCATGAGGAAGGGGAGATGACTGAAAGGGAGAAAAGGGCAAGGGAATGGGAAATACCCTATTTAGATTTGGATGGTAATATAGGTATGTTTCCAGGTGGTGCGGGATTTGGAATAATGGGAAATGATTTCATTCATTATTTCGGAGGTAAGCCAGCAAATTTTATGGATTCAGGTGGAGGTCCGACTCCGGAAAGATTAGCTAAAATGTTAATCCTTTTAGATGAAAACCCTCAGGTTAAGGCTATCTTTGGGGCAAGATTTGGTGGGATTTCACGTTGCGATGATTTTGCTAAAGGTGTGGTTATGTTTTTAAAGGAGCACGGGCTTTCCAAACCGATGGTTTTGCGAATGACCGGGAATATGTGGGAGGAAGGAGTAAGGATTTTTGAACAGGTAAAAAAGGAGAATCCGGAGATATTCAAGAATATAGAAATTCACGGGATTGAAACCCCGATTGAAGAGATTGCCAAAAAAGCAGTGGAGTTAGTGAGTAAAAAATAGTAAAACGTAAGACGTGAGACGTAAGATGTGAGGAGCGTAGCGTCCGACGTTTCTGTCGGACGGGAGGAACACCATTGCGACAAAGGATCCAACGGACACAATAGGTTTTTTTAATGTAGCGGAGGTCTTTTCAGTGCTTGCCAGGTCCCCTGACCTGGCAAGAGTAAAGGTAGCGTCGGGCTTTTTGCCCGACGATAATCTTAAATATATAGCATAGGTGTAAAGATGGCAATACTTGTAGATAAGAACAGCAAAGTAATTGTGCAAGGGATTACGGGTGGGGCAGGAAGGTTTCATACGGAAAGGATGTTACGGTACGGGACAAAAATTGTGGCTGGAACTTCTCCAGGTAAAGGTGGCGAGAAAGTCTTTGGTCTTCCGGTTTATGATACAGTAGAAGAATGCGTTAAAAATCATAATGCTGATACCTCGATTATCTTTTTGCCAGCCCAGTTTGTGCTGGAAGCCTGCGTGGAGGCAATCTATGCCGGAATTAAATTCATTGTGGTTATCCCTGAACATATTCCGATCTTCGATATGATGCAGATTAGA
>JAZDLB010000161.1:0-2140 GCA_043802565.1 Candidatus Zixiibacteriota bacterium
CTCACTACCTGTTGACTATGAGCAATGATCCTGGTTTTAACCGTGGTCTGCCGATTTTCATCCATGAAAACTCCTTGACTTGAAATCCTCGAATTATTAAGAATTTCCTTTAACCTCTCACTATTTCTATCTTTCCCCACAACTCCAACCAAGAGCGGAACGTCTTCTAAGGCTTTAACATTAAGAGCTACGTTAGCCGACCCGCCTAATTTCAATGATTCTTCCACAATTTCAACTACCGGAACCGGAGCTTCCGGTGAAATTCGACTAACGTTTCCCCAGATATATTCATCTAACATCAGATCCCCTAAAATCAAGATCTTATGATTTCCTAAATTTGAGAAGATTTGCTCCAATCTCTGTGATCTTATATTTTTCATTTTTATTTTTAAAAGTTTAGTGAAACTTTTACTGAATTCAATTCTATTTTTGTTTGAAAAGATATTTTTTTAGATATCCTCCCTTTTTGAAATCGAACAATGCTTTTACCCACCCAATGACCCAGCACACCTCCAAAGAAGACATCTGAGGTAAAATGAGCATTATCATTAACTCGAGCCCAAGCTGCCAGAATAGCTAAGCTATAAGAGACCCAATCTATTAGTTTGTTATCATATTGCTCAGCTATAACTGAAGCTAAGGTAAAGGCTGTAGCTGCATGACCTGAAGGAAAAGATAAGGAATAAGATGAAGGATGTGCTCTCAAACCCTCGAAAGAGAATGCACCTTTCTCTGCAAAAGGTCTGGCCCTTCCAGTAAGGCGTTTAATCCCCTGAGTAATTCCCTGAGTAAAAATCAACGCTTCCAAAAGATAAAAAGCGGTCTCCTTTTCTTTTTTACGATTAAAGACTAATCCTCCTAAATAAAAGCCTCCGATGGCAACTTTAGGATAAATATGTTCAGAGGGGGTAGCTAAATTTGCCAGATCATCTGAAAAATCACTGCGATTTCTTTGAACCATCCTCTGGAGCTCCTCGTCTGCAAAAAACAATCCAGCCGTGCTTGTAGCTAACAGAAGAAACTCTAACCTTTCCTTTTTATTCCAGTGAAGAGGAGAAAGAGAAAGTGCTTCACCGTCAGAGTATAATTGTTTGACTGCACAATCTAAGATGTTCACCCCGTTACACTCCGTAGCCAGACTTTTCTCTTTATCTAAGTTTAAGAAAATAAACAATAAAGACGAAATAAGTATTATCTTTACTCTTGACATCGTGTCTAAATATATTAAAATAGGTTTTAAATGCAAGTAGTATTAAGAGAGGAGATGATATGGAGATAAAACCGCAACCGCTCAATGTGGAATTAGGCGAAAAAGAATCTGAGGGGATTTATTCCAATTTAGCTTTTATAACTCATTCCCCTTCAGAGATAATCATCGATTTCGCTCGAATGATGCCCGGAGTTCCTAAAGCTAAGGTCTATGCCCGGATTGTAATGACTCCGGCTCATGCCAGGATGCTCTTGAACGCCTTAGAAGATAATATCAAGAAATTCGAGTCCCAGTTTGGGGCGATAAAGCTTTTTGGCAAAGAGGGGAAAGAGATCGGCTTCACCCGTGGGATAACCGAGACCACTGAGTCTTCTAAAAAGGAAAATTGATTGGTAAAATATCTGGCGGGCAAGGGTGCCAGCCCTACGAAAGGCGGATCTCTGACCTATCGTAGGCATCCGCCAGAGGCGGACCAGCCCTGCTAATTTTAGTTTTAAAACTTATAGTCGCTCGATTTATCGAGCAAAAACATATCCAATAAATTGGGCAACTACAGTGAAGAATTAAAAAAGAAAGGAAATCAAATGCCTGTAAATAAAATCGGTAGTTTCACTTTCGTCTTACATTTTCATCTCCCTTATGTTATCGCTCATGGAAAATGGCCTCACGGTATGGACTGGTTAAACGAAGCTGCTTCTGAATGCTACATCCCCATTTTAAATATCTTAAACGAGCTAATAGAAGAGGGATACTCTCCGAAATTGACCCTGGGTATTACTCCGGTTTTAACTGAACAATTAGCCGATGAATCGTTCAAATCTGAGCTTTCTTCTTACCTTGAGCAGAAAATAACAGCCGCAGAATTAGATATTCAGGAATTCACCCGTTATAACCGCCCAAACCTTCTCTCCTTAGCCTGGATGTGGAAAG
>JAZDLB010000162.1:0-2109 GCA_043802565.1 Candidatus Zixiibacteriota bacterium
ATTGAACTCCTGAAAGCATATTTAGAGAAAAAACCACTTGATGCTGAGGGGTATTACTATTTAGGGAACTGCTATTTTGAAAAGGAGCTGTGGGATGAGGCTATCCCTCAATATCAGAATGCCATCGACCGCAAGCCAAAACATTTCGAAGCTATCTACAAGCTTGGCTTAACTTATCTGAATAAAGGTTCTCACGAACAAGCCCTGCAAACATTTAATCAAGGACTGGAGACAAAAAAGAACTCAGGTGATTTTCTGAACGGAATAGGTTTGGTGCAGATAGCTCAAGGCAGATTAGTGGAGGCAGATTTAAGTTTTCGTTCTGCCATCTCTGCTGACCCTAAGAACCCTGAGTATCATAAGAATTTAGGAGATGTCAATTTAAAAAAAGAGGTCCTCTCTATTGCAATCGAGGAATATAAGAAAACTTTAAGCCTGGATTCCAACCGGGCTGAAGTGTACTACAGTTTAGGAAAAGCTTATCTTTTGCAGATGGATTTCAATTCGGCTGCGGATGTCTTTAAAAAAACCGTAAAAATAGAACCGAAATTCAAATCGGTCTATACCGACTTGGGAAATATCTATTTCTTAGCTAAAAAATATCCTGAGGCCGGATGGGCTTACAATGAATATATAAAATTAGACCCGAATAATCCTCAAGCTTATTTAGGTCTGGGAAAAGCATATTATAATATGCATCAACTGGATAGCACCTTAGTGGATTTGAATAAAGCTATCCAGCTGGATTCTAACCAGACTGAAGCTTACTTTTATTTGGGTAAGAGCTATCAGGAAAAGAAGATGTATTCGGAGGCGGCTTTAGCTTATGATAACTATGAGAAAAGATATACCAGTAAAAATAAATTTGAATGGACAGTTAAGGATAGAGATTTCTTAGTGGACATAGGTCAGGTGCATTATTATTTGGGTGATTCCCTCAATCTGGAGAAGGCGGTGAACTATCTTGTTTTAGCCACGCAGTTAGATTCAAATTACAGTGAATCTTATTCCTATATTGGTTTAGCTTATTATCAGCTCAAAAAATATTCAGAGGCAATCCCTGCCCTGAAAAAGAAAATTGAAATGGATTCCACCAGCTTTAATAGCTATCTTAATCTGGCATTTTGCTATGTGAATATGAAGCAGTATAAAGAAGCTTTAGAGCCCTTGAAAAAGGTGGTGGAGCTAAAACCGGATTATCTTCAGGCTCATCAATATCTGGCCTATATCTATTTGAACGAGCTTAAATCTTATCCCGAGGCTAAGACAGAATATGAGAAGATCATTCAATTGAATCCTCAGGACTGTCAAGCCAAAGGCAATTACGGGTATGTCCTTCTTACTATGAATAGAGCTTCTGAGGCGATAAGGCCTCTGATAGAAGCAGTCAACTGCCAGCAGAACGACATCTCCTTTAATTTATGGCTGGCTCAGGCTTATGATATCACTAACCAGTATGAGAAAGCAAAAGAAGCTTACCGCAAGGTTTTGAGGTTAGATCCAAAAAACAAGCTGGCTAAAGACCGGCTGGATTTCTTAGAATATAACTATTGATTTCAAAGTTTACCTTAAAGATTTTATAAGGAATAAAATTTAATTTCAATTGTAGAAATAGAGGAGTGATATGGTAGAAGAAAAAAAGGGAGAAAAAGAAGAGGACCTGCGCTATAAGTATATCGGGTTTGAGGTTTTCCCCCTCAAGCCCAAGAAGTTCTGGAAAAATGCAGAGGAGGAGAAAAGATATTTAGAAGAAACTAAAAAAAGAAAGGAAAAGGGAGAAAGGGAGGAGCGTGACCACAGCTTAGTCTTTGTGCCGATTTTCACTCCGGTGGAGAAATGGGTGCTCAGCCTGACTTCTACCTTGATGATTTTGAGTGTTTTTCTTCCCTGGTTTACTTTCACCCGCGGAGAGAGTGCCATACGCTACAATGCCCTTCAATACCTGATTAATCTTGGAACTGCGATGACCTATTCCGGCTTAGGCGGACCTCTTCTGGGACTTTTAGTGGTTATCTTCTTGTTTGTGATTTTAAGTTCTTTTATCTTTGGGATTTTGAACCTGTTGGCCCTTTATAGTAAAACGAACTCAGAAGGTGGCTATTTTCAGAA
>JAZDLB010000163.1:0-2167 GCA_043802565.1 Candidatus Zixiibacteriota bacterium
CAGAAATATCCCTGGAATAGATATGTCTATAAACATAAAATTATCGGAAATCCTTTAGGTCCGGATGCAGATAAGTTCTTTTTCTCTTTAAGCGGGTATCTGAGAAAAAATTTGGAAGCCAAAATCAACTATGAGCTTATCCGCAAAGGGGAGGGAAAGGTTACCTCCTCCTGGAATGAGCCCTGGCTTTATGTAGAAGATTACCAGGAAAACTTCCCCAGCGGGATTGTGGAGAGAACTGATAATTTTCAATTATCCCTTAATTACCACTATAAAAATTTGTTTAGGGCAACCCTTTCCGGAGATTTTATCAAAATTTCAAATGCAAAAAATATTTCAGGATCAGATGAAAAACAAACCAGATTTTCACTTTTAATCCATTATCATTTTGTGAAAAGATAGGGGGGAATATGATAAGGGAAAACGAATTTTTTTATAAAAGATTGCATTTCTTGATAGACCTTTTTCTCACCACCATAGCTTTATACCTGTCCTTATATCTGGGCAGTCAAGACCAATATCTGGAAAATATCTTTGTTCAGAAACTCTTGCTTTTTATCCTTCCGGTCTGGAGTTTCTTCTTCTTAACTGATAAAACCGCTTATAAATATCGCCAGACCAGTTTAGTCCAGATATTTAAAAACCTTCTTTCTCCATATTTGAAAAGCTTTACTCTCTTTATCCTGCTTCTTTATATCTCAAATTCTCTAAGTCAGAGCTGGGGAATAATAGCTTTCTTCTTCGGGTTCGGTCTTTTATTCTTGTCGTTTCTAAGGGGAGGAGTAAAACTATTTTTGAAAATACGAAATTCCAATGGAAATCATCTAAAATATATCTTACTAATTGGAACTGGAAGCCTGGCCCGGGACTTTATTCAGAAAGTAAAAGAGAATAAGGACTGGAGAGTCAAAATCATAGGTCTTTTAGACTGGGAGGAGTCTAAAAAGGGAAAGTTAATTTCCGGGATAAAGGTGATTGGTAGTTTGGCAGACCTGCCTCAGATTATAAAAAACTCTCATTTAGATTATATAGTTTATGCAGTACCTAAGAAGTTTTTGAATTTAATTGGGGAAAGCCTTAAAATCTGTGAGAAGATGGGCGTTACCACCTGTATCTCCGCGGACTATTTCCCTGTAGAATCGGCTAAACAGAAACTATTTACTCTGGAGGACAAGCCATTTATTCTCAATACCCCAGCTCCGAGAAAAGAAGAGATGATTTTAGCTAAAGAGCTTATAGACAAAGCCTTATCTTTCATCCTGATAATACTTCTCTCTCCCCTTTTCTTAATTACTGCTCTTTTGGTGAAGTTGAGCTCAAAAGGTCCTGTTCTTTTCAAACAACAAAGGGTAGGGTTAAATGGCAGAAAGTTTACTTTATATAAATTCAGGACGATGGTAGAGAATGCTGAACAACTTCAAAAAACTCTTTTAGATAAAAATGAGATGGATGGTCCAGTCTTTAAGATAAAAGAAGACCCCAGGATCACCAAACTGGGTAAATTTTTAAGAAAAACCAGCCTGGATGAATTACCTCAGCTTTTCAATGTGCTTCTTGGTGATATGTCCTTAGTTGGTCCAAGACCACCACTGCCAGAGGAGGTAAGCCAGTATGACCTGTGGCATAGAAAAAGACTTTGTGTGAAGCCTGGTTTAACCTGTCTCTGGCAGATAAATGGCAGAAATAAGATAAACTTTGAAAAATGGATGAAATTAGACTTAGAATATATTGACAACTGGTCTTTATTTTTAGATTTCAAGATTTTACTAAAGACCATCCCGGCAGTTCTTTTTGGAAGCGGGGTATAAAATATAAGGAGACTTTTATGTGGCCGTCGTCTGCCTCAGCGGGCTGACCCGACGAAAAAAGTTTGGAGTGTAAACCTTTCCTACGGTGGCTACGAGCCAGCCCGTCCGTCCTACAGATCCGTAGGATAGGACGCCAGACATTGTCTCCGCTTCTCGGACAGGTTTACTTTGATAAAACTATCCACCTGAGGCGAATACACTCCATTAGATTTTTACAAAAAAAAGGTGGTAATCAAATAGCAATTTGTTTCCGATATTAAAAAAGGAGTAAGTTTTATCCAGATAACTTTCATTTAGGAGGGGTAATTAAGATGAAAAAAGGGATTATAATATTTTGTTCTTTATTAGCCATTTCTGCA
>JAZDLB010000164.1:0-13604 GCA_043802565.1 Candidatus Zixiibacteriota bacterium
AAAAAATAACTTGCAAAGGTTTTTTGTAGGATTAAATTATAGTGAAGATTGACCCATATTGAGGGCAACGTAGGATTACCACTCTACCCAATATTTGGTAATCCCGCCTTGCCCTCAAGGCGGGAAAGATGAATGCCAGGGGTAGGGAGAGGGATTGTTGAGCTAAGTGAAATCCCGCTTATGCGGGATCCCTGTCCGATTCAGTCTCACATAAAGGTGAGGAGGGTAGAATAATGATACATAAAAGGAAATTTTTAAGATGAAAGGAGGGAGTTATGAATTGGATTGATTATGTTTTAATCGCTCTGCTTCTGGTGGCGATTTTCATTGGTTCAAAGCGCGGGCTTTTTAGCGGGGTTATGGGACTAATCGGGCTTTTCTTAGGGGTGATTGTGTCGGTTAACTACCTTGATACAGTAACCTTAAGGGTCTTGTCTCATATGAAAGTCTCGCCAGTAGTAGTTGCATTTTTTAGCTTGATATTCCTTTTTGCTTTAGTTTATCTGGTGGTTAAGATTATAGCCTTTTTATTCTACAAGGTGGCTTCTTTAAATCCCTTAGGAAAGATAGACAAATTTGGTGGTGCAATTTTCGGTATCTTTCAAGGATGGATAGTCTTAGGATTCGTCTTGATTCTTATGATTTTTCCTCCTCTTCCTCTTAGCTTGACCAGTAAAATCGATACTTCTTTTCTTGGACCTTTGATCCGGGGCTCTGTGCCTCTGATCTATCAAGAATCTTCTTTTCTCCATCCCCAGAATACCTCTTTTGTGGAAAAGTTAAAGGTTGCCTTAAAGCAAGAATCGCCTGAAGAGGCTAAAAGCCCCTGGGAAGCCCTGGGAAGAACTCCACCTAAAAGGACTAATCGGGCAGAGATTATTGCTCAGGATCTGGATGAATATTTTGGAAAAGAAATCAAATAGTTGCGTAGGGGTGGAGCTTATTGAGCGAAGCGAGACCCCCCGCCAAAGGCGGGGGGTCTCCACCCAAATTTATTCGGGCGGAGTTAAACTCCCTACGGGGAGCGAAGCCTCCGCAGGATCGTAAGGCTTTTATCGACCGCCTCTACGTGAGTCTTAACCCCAGGTTGAGGGCAACATGGGTTACCTATGGTTAATCCCTTAAACTCTTGAACCTTTAAATCCTTAAACCTTCGTTGGACGAACATACTCTTAAAGTAATAGAATTCGATAAGATAAAGAGGATCTTAGAATCGAAGTGCCTTTCAGAGCTGGGCAAAAAAAAGGTATTACATCTTTTTCCGGTTATGGAGAAGGAGCTTATCTCTAAATGGCAAAAAGATACAACTGAACTTAAGGAGATTTTACAGTTCGAGGAAAATTTTCCTTTATATTCGATCCCGGATCTATCGGATTCTTTAAGAAAAGCAGAGAGGATCGGGGGATACCTTGAGCCAAAGGAATTTCTAAGGCTGGAGGAGATGCTCAAGCTCTGTGGTTTGCTCCTCAAGTTCATTCAGGGAAAAGAAAAAAAATATCCGCAGATAAGCTCTCTCGTCCTCAAGCTCAGAAGATTTGAAGATATCTCAAAAGCAATAAATAAAGCCATAGACCATTCAGGTGAGATTAAGGATAAAGCTTCCCAGACACTTTTTTCCATCAGACAGGAAAAGAATACCAATCGCAATCGAATCTTAGATAAACTCCAAAATCTTCTGAAGTTGAAAAAAAGGGAGGCTCAAGCAGAGATTATCACCATAAGAGAAAACAGGTATGTGGTCTCTATACCAACGGAAGAGTTTCAGAAAAGTAAAGGGATTGTGCATGACCGTTCCAGTTCTGGCGCTACTCTTTTTGTGGAACCTTTGCCAGTGGTGGAGTTGAATAATAGACAGAGAGAGTTAGAGGTAGAGGAAAAAAACGAGATAGAGAAAATCTTAAAGGAAATAACCTCGCTGGTTAGAAAGGAGCTGGATGATCTTAAGATATCTTTAGAGGTAATTACCGAGCTTGATTTCATACATTCAAAAGCGCTTTTCTCCCTGGAATGTAAAGGGAATGAACCCCAATTTAACTCAGAGGGTTTCATATATCTTAATAATGCTCGTCATCCTCTGTTATATCTTTCAGGTTCAATTCCCAGAGAACAGGTTATGCCTCTTTCTTTAGAGTTAGGTAAAAAATTCAGCGTTCTGGTTATAACCGGACCTAATACTGGAGGAAAAACTGTAGCATTGAAAACCGTGGGGATTTTAGTTCTTATGGCTCAATCCGGGCTTCATATTCCTGCAGAGTCTGGCTCTTCACTTCCAATTTTCAAACAGGTTTTCTCTGATATTGGAGATGAACAGTCTATAGAGATGTCCTTATCAACTTTTTCTTCACATATCGGTCAGATAATCAAAGCACTAAAGAATGTTGATGAAGATAGCCTGGTGCTTTTAGATGAGTTGGGCGCGGGGACTGACCCAAAAGAAGGTGTGGCTTTGGGAGAGGCGATCATCGCGGATTTAATCCAGAAAAGGGCAAGGACAATTATAACTACACATCAGGGAGTTTTGAAAACTTTAGCCCAGGTCTATCCAGAAGTTGAGAATGCCTCTTTGGAATTTGACAAGGAAAACCTCAAGCCCACCTATAGATTTCATATCGGTTATCCTGGAGGAAGTTATGGTATAGATATAGCTAAAAGATTAGGCATGCCAGAAAATATCATTCAGAGATCGTTTGATCTTTTGGGTTCTAAGGAAAGGGACTTAGGTCTTTTGATAGAGGAACTTGAGAAAAATTTGAAGGTGGTGAGGGAGAATAGAAAAGTACTGGAGGAGCAGAAAAAAATCTCGGATGAGCTTTTAAATCTTTATCAAGATAGAATTAAGAAATCAGAAGCAAACCAGAAGGAGTTGAAAGCCAAAGCCCTTAAAGAATCTAAAGAATTAGTGGAAAAAACCAGAGTAGAGATAGAGCACCTGATCGCTGAGCTCAAGAAAACCCGGGCTCAAAAGGATAGTATAAAACAGACTCATACTTATTTAGAAGAGAAGAAAAAGGGTTTAGAAAAGGAATTAACAGGTTTTGAGGAGAAAATACCTAAAGTTGAAGGTAAAATAAAAGCTGGGGATTTAATCTGGATCGATTCCTTAAAGATTGAAGGGGAGGTCTTGGCTGAACCTGATAGGTCAGGTAAGGTAAAATTGAAGATCGGGAATATCACTTATACTGTAGACCAAAGGGAGTTGTCCAAAGTAGAAGGGGAGAAAAAAGAAAAACAGGTCTCTTCGGTTAGGTATGAATTGTATTCGATTGAGAGTATCTCTCCGGAAATAGATTTGAGAGGATTAACCGCAGATGAAGCCGTAGAGAAAGTGGATAAATATCTGGATGATGCCTATTTAGCTGGGTTGTCTGAAGTGGTTTTAATTCACGGAAAGGGGACCGGAGCTCTGAGAAAGAAGATTGGTGAATTTTTGACCGGCCATCATCGGGTTAAAGAGACCAGGATGGGGAGTTTAGAAGAAGGAGGAGCTGGGGTGACGATTGTGAAATTGAAAGAATAAGTTACAGGTTCAATGGTTCAAAAGTTCAAAGGTTCAAAAGAAAGATGTGAGCATAAAGAGGTAGAGGGCAGGCCCCTGTGCCTGCCCTTCTCTGTTGGTTACTAATTCGGATCCGTAGGATTGGAGACCAACAGAGAGTTGTAGCGTCGGGCTTTATTCCTGACGCTAAAAGAATTTTGGCAGAAAACTATGGCAAATTTTTTTCCAGATGAACTGATAAACCAGATCAGGGAAGCAAACGATATCGTTGAGGTTATCTCTGAATATATGCCTCTGAAGAAAAAAGGGAAAAGCTATATGGCTTTGTGCCCTTTTCATCCGGAGAAGACCCCTTCTTTTTCAGTTAGCCAGGAAAAACAGATCTACCATTGTTTTGGTTGTGGCAAAGGTGGAAATGTCTATACTTTTCTGATGGAGCATGAGAAATTAAGTTTCTATGAAGCTTTGAAGCTCTTAGCTAAAAAAGCTAATATCTCACTTCCCCAAAAACCGGTTGACCGCGAGAAGGTAGAAACTCTGGATCAACTTTTTTATGCTAATCAGGTCGCAAATGAATATTTTCAACTCTCCTTAACCCGCAGTAAAAGAGCTAAGGATTATCTACACCATCGAGGATTTACAAAAGAGACCATAGAGCTTTTCTCTTTAGGCTATGCACCTTTAGATTGGGAAGGGCTGATTAAATACTCGGGTGAGAAAGGGTTGAAAACAGAGATTCTTTTATCTTCAGGGTTGGTGGTCGAGAGGGAGAAAAAGGAAGGGTGTTATGATCGGTTCCGAGATCGAGCAACTTTTCCCATATTTAACCTCAGTCAGAAGATCGTAGGGTTTGGTGGAAGGGTTTTGGAAGGGGAAGTCGATAAAGGACTTATGACGGCTACGCCGGGCTCCGCTCCCCGCAGGGATGAGCCCAAATATCTTAATTCCCCGGAGTCCCCCATTTATCACAAAGGTAAAATCCTTTATGGGTTGAATCTTTCCAAGGAGATTATTCGTGAAAAGAGTGCCGCAGTGCTGGTGGAGGGGTATATCGATTTAATCAGCCTTTATCAAGCCGGGATAAAAAATGTAGTTGCCGCATTAGGGACTTCATTTACGCAAGAACAGGCTCGTCTTATCTCCCGCTATGCAGAGAAAATATACTTGTTATTTGATTCAGATCGGGCTGGCGAATCAGCGGTATTCCGGAGCGTTGACCTTCTTTTCGACGCCGGAGTAGAGGTGATGATAGTGGTTTTTCCATCAGGTGAGGATCCAGATAGCTTTGTAAGAAAATCCGGGTTAAAAGGTATAGCTCAGAAATTTAGAGAAGCTAAAGGTTTTATCGAGTATAAAAAGGATACCCTGCCAGTTGAATTCAACTCACTCCCTATGAAAGAGCAGGAGAAGATAATCCGAGAATTAGCTGATACTGCCAGCCGGATAAAGAACCAGTTATGGAAAGACCTTTTCATAAATAAGGTTGCTAAGGTTTTCAGGGTAAATGAAAAGATCGTCCTGGATGGGATTAAAGGATTAAACCTCAGAGAAACAGGTCAAAAGCTCAAACCAGAGGAAAAGTTAACCGGAGTCCATAAATTAGAAAGAGAACTTCTAAAACTGTTAATTGAAGAAAGCAGTTTGATCGGTCAGGTTAAAACCAGGATAAGCAAGGAAGATTTCTATTTTACAGAAGATAGTGAACTTTATGAGATGATCTTAAGTCTTTTTGAAGCTCAGGGAAAGTTTACACCTGCAGCTCTGATAGATAAGACGGAAAATCAAAAAGTTAAAGAGCTGATATCCCAGATAGCTGCTTTAGACCTGGGTATGGCTGAGCCTCACCTTTTGATAGAGGATTATCTCAAGAGAATTGAGCTGACTAAAAAAACTAACCAGATAAAAAGATTAAAAGAAGAGATAAAGAACGCCTGGAATAAAGGAGATAAGAAAAAGGCGGAAGAGCTGACAGTTGAAATTCATAATCTAATGAAGAAGTAAATTTGAGTGATGATATGGTAAATTACGAAGGATGGATGGTGGATAAAAGAGGTAGCAGAAGTTTTAACCTTCCATTATTTTTTGAAAACCTAAAGGTTTTAGCCCTACGGGGGACGAAGCCCGCCGTAGGCGTCATAAGGCATTTATCGACTATATTTAACCTCAACCCGGTCATCTCCGTAAAAAGAGAGAGGATGGTTGGTAAGGACAGAACAGGTTCCATCCATACAATTTTTGGCGACCCTGAAAGAGGGGTTCAATCATGAAAACATAAGGATTCTTATCCTCAGAGCTAAAGCCAGATGCTTCTTAATCAAAGAGCAGGCTTAAGGTTCAAAAAGTAGTTTTTTTGAAAACGTATAATTTTATAGAGATAGAATGGGTCATATGTAAAAGAAGTAAGGTTTTGATGAGTAAAAAAAATCTTGACTAACAGGGTTTATTGATAATATATTATCGATATGTTTAAAAGGGCCCATAGCTCAGTTGGTTAGAGCAACTGACTCATAATCAGTGGGTCCCAGGTTCAAGTCCTGGTGGGCCCAAAAAAAGCTCAAAGGTTTAATCCGCCAGAGGCGGACAAGGGTTCAAAGGATTAGAAAAAGACTCTTAAACTTTTAAACTTCTAAACTGTTTTAATTATGGGCGATTAGCTCAGTTGGTTAGAGCGTTCGGTTCACATCCGAAAGGTCATCCGTTCAAGTCGGATATTGCCCACCAGAATATAGTTTGTGGTTGTTAGTTTATAGTTCATAGACAAGGGAGAATGGATGTCAGGTTTTCTTGGAAAAGAAACTACTTTTTTTTACTCAAGAGTTATAAACGGTTTATTAATAAACAAAGAAGTGCACGTTGGAAAGTGCACTTCTTTGTTTTAGGTAATAAAATTAAGGAGATCTGTGATGCAGAAGGATTTGGAGATGCTTTTGAAACTGCAGGAGATAGATTACGATTTGACTGAATTAGAGAGGTCCAAGGATTATCTCCCGGATATGATTAACAATTTGAAAAAAGAAATCGAGGATACCTCTACTGACTTAAAAAATTCAGAAGAAAGGCTAACCCAGCTAAATCTCCTACGTAAACGATTAGAGTTAGATTTAGAAGAAATCAATTCCGAGTTAACTAAATTCCAGAAACAGATGCGGGATATTAAAACCAACCGCGAATATGATGCCCTGGTTACGGAAATTGCCAATCGTAAGTTGAAGATCTCAAATGCGGAGGAGGAACTGTTAAAAGTATTAACTGAAACAGATGAGATACAGGATAAGATCAAAGAGCTAAAGGAAAAATCGGTATTAGTGGAGAAAAATAACCGGCTTCAGTTAGAGAGTTTACAAAAGGAAGTGGATTCTGTCGGGACCAAAATCAAGCAGAAGGAAGACGAGCGGAAAAATATTTCGGTTAGATTGAATAAACTAATTCTGGCAACTTATGAGCGGGTCAAGAAAGTTAAAGGTGGAGTGGCGGTTGTGCCGGTTAGGAAAAGAGCTTGTAGTGGTTGTTATAAGTCTTTGCCACCGCAGAGAATTCAGGAGATAAAAAAGGGTGACAATCTCATTACCTGCGATAGCTGTGGCAGGGTTTTAATCTGGACCGAAGAGGAAGAAGATGAAAAAAAAACATTGAGAAAATCGGGCTAACTTTTGATGACGTCCTTTTAATCCCACAGAAATCTGAGGTTTTACCCAAAGGGGTGGAGGTAAAAACTTCAATTGCCAGAGGGATAGGGCTTAACATTCCGATTTTGAGTGCAGCTATGGATACGGTTACTGAATCCAGGTTGGCTATTGCTTTAGCCCGGGAAGGTGGATTGGGGGTGATCCATAAGAATATGCCCGTGAAAATCCAGGCACTGGAGGTTGACAAGGTTAAGCGTTCGGAGAGCGGTATGATTGTTGATCCAGTTACTCTACCACCGGACAGAACTATCGGAGAAGCTTTGGGAGTGATGAAAAGGTTTTCCATTTCAGGGATCCCGATAACTCAAAAAGGGAAATTGGTTGGAATTATCACTAACCGTGATTTAAGATTTGAGAAGAATTTGAATAAAAAGATCTTCGAGATTATGACCAAGGAGAAGCTCATTACTGTTCCAGAGGGGACGGATTTAGAAAAAGCCAAAGAGATTTTGCACGAAAATAGGATTGAGAAACTTCCCCTGGTGGATAAAAAAGGTAATCTTAAAGGGCTGATAACGGTTAAGGATATAATGAAAAATATTCAATGTCCAGATGCCTGTAAGGATGCAAGAGGTCGACTTAGAGTCGCTGCGGCCTTAGGAGTCTCTAAGGATCTGATCGAAAGGGCAGAAGCAGTAGTTGAAGCAGGTGTGGATATCCTGGTCCTCGATTCTTCACATGGTCATTCGAGAGGAGTAATGTCCAGCATAGAGAGAGTAAAGGTCAAGTTTCCCAAAGTACCCCTTATAGCAGGTAATGTGGCTACGGTTTCAGGAACTAAAGACTTGATAGATACTGGAGCAGATTGCATAAAAGTAGGGATAGGACCTGGTTCAATTTGTACCACCAGGGTTGTTACTGGTGCTGGAGTTCCTCAATTAACCGCGATTATGGATTGTGCTGAGGAAGCAGAAAAATATAATATTCCGATTATCGCTGACGGTGGAATAAGATATTCTGGAGACATAACCAAGGCTTTAGCCGCTGGAGCAAATGCGGTGATGATCGGAGCTTTGTTTGCCGGGACTGAGGAAAGCCCTGGAGAGACAGTTCTGTTTGAAGGACGCAGTTATAAAATCTATAGAGGGATGGGCTCTCTGGAAGCTATGAAGTTAGGAAGTGGAGATAGATATTTCCAGGAGGAAGAGGATATAAAGAAGATGGTTCCAGAGGGGATTGAAGGAAGGGTACCGTATAAAGGATTTCTTTCTGAATCCGTATATCAATTGATTGGAGGTTTGAGGTCCGGGATGGGGATCTGTGGAGCGAGGAATATTGCTGAACTTCAAAAAAAAGCTAAGTTCATTCAGATAACCAATGCAAGCTGGCAAGAAAGCCATCCGCATGGAGTTGCAATCACTAAAGAAGCTCCTAATTATAGAACCAGCTTATCTTGACAATTTTTCTTAAACCTTTATATTGAATATAAGAATAGAGCCCAGAGGTCTCAAATAAGAGTTTAAAGGTTCAGTAAATGAATGATAATCTCTGGAACTTTCAAACTGATAGATTGTTTTAATTGAAATAATGATAAAAACTTAGCTCTTTGGCCAAAACAGATCAGATGATCGCCCCGCCTATGGTGGGGAGGAAAGTCCGAGCTCTCAAAGGCAGAATGCCTCGTAATTCGAGGGTCCCCTACGGGGGAACGGAAAGTGTCACAGAAACTATACCGCCCCCGCCCCGAAATATATCGGGGCGGGAGCAAGGGTGAAATGGTGGTGTAAGAGACTACCGTCCTGATAGTGATATCAGGAGCAGGACAAACCCCATTCGAGAGCAAGACCAAATATGGAAGGAGAAGTCGCCTGCTTCTTTTTACTTCCGGGTAGGTTGCTTGAGGCCGGAGGTAACCCCGGTCCCAGATAGATGATCGTCATACCTTGTATAGAGATAATCTTTCAGGGTAAACAGAACTCGGCTTATGGTCTGTTTTGGCTTAATTTTAAAAATGTAGTCGATAAAAGCATTACGACCCGTAGGGCGGAGGTCTTTAGACCTCCATATTAAAGATAATGAGAACAAAAGCAAGGAAGGCAAAAACCTTCTGCAATAATGGTTGAAAGGGTTTAAAAAAAGTGGTACTGCTTATAGGTGAACAGATCTCCTTAAGGGTGAAAAGGATCGGCTGATTATGGAAATAAAGTGGGAGTTTCTAAAATATTTAGATCTGAAAAAATGTAAAGAACTCTCAACTGGTTTGGGTTTACCTTTAGTAATAGGAAAGGTCCTACTAAACCGGGGGATCTCACAGTTAGAGGAAGCTAAGAACTTCTTAAATCCTAATTTAAATGCTCTTTATGACCCATTCAGTCTCAAGGATATGGAAAAGGGAGTTGAAAAAGTGATCCAGGCACTGAAAGAGAATGAAAAGATGATGATCTTCGGAGACTATGATGTGGATGGGATAACCTCAACCTCTTTAATGTATCTGGTTCTGAATAAATTAGGAGCTCAGATCTCATATTATCTACCTAACAGATTAGTGGAGGGTTATGGGCTATCAGAGGAAGGGATATTAGAGGCGGAGAGAAGAGGAGTAAAACTTATCATATCAGTTGATTGCGGAGTTACTGCAGTTAATGAAGTTGATTTTGCCAGGGAGAAGGGGATAGAGTGTATAATTACTGATCATCATGAACCGGCTGAAACCATACCGAAAGCCTGGGCAATTATTAATCCCAAGCAAGAAGGAGAGGAATATAAAGGTAAGGAGCTTTCCGGAGTAGGAGTGGCTTTTAAGTTTGCTCAGGCGATCTACAGGAAATTGGGACAGGATGAAAAAGAGTTGGAGGAACATCTTGACCTGGTAGCTCTGGGAACTGCGGCGGATATTGTTCCTTTAATAGGTGAGAATAGGATCCTGACCAGATTCGGATTATCTCAGGTTGCTAAAACCTCTAAACCAGGTCTTAAGTCTTTAATATTTATATCTGGTCTAATGGGAAAAGAGATCGGGACAGGTCAGGTGGTATTCGTTCTGGCACCAAGGATAAATGCAGTGGGAAGGTTAGGGGATGCCGAAAGAGCAATTAAGCTTTTGACTACCAAGGATGAGAGATTAGCTTCGGAAATTGCCCGGGTCTTAGATAATGAGAACCGAAAGAGAAAAAATATCGATGAGGAAACCTTAGAGCAGGCTCTGGAGCTGGTCGAAGAGGGGGTAGATCTGAAAAAAGATAAGGCTATTGTTTTAGCCTCTACCGGATGGCATCAGGGAGTTATTGGGATCGTTGCCTCAAGGATTGCTGAAAGATTCTACCGACCCACCATAATGATCTCCATAGATGGCGATGAGGGTAGAGGTTCTGCCAGGAGTATCCCGGGATTCCATCTGTTTGAGGCTTTAAAGGAATGTGAGACTCTTCTTTTAAAATATGGCGGTCATAAATATGCGGCAGGACTTTCTATTTCTACTAAAGAAATCGAAACTTTTAAAGAGAGATTCAAACAGATCTCAGCCAATAAACTTAAAGATGATGATTTGATTCCCAAGCTGTGTGTAGATGCCGAGATTGAGCTGGAGGAAATAAATGACGAGCTATTATCTACCTTAGAACTTTTTGCTCCTTTTGGACCTGGTAATCTCAAGCCAGTTTTCGCTACCAGAGAGCTTGAGGTAACTGAAGAGCCTTATATAGTTGGTAAAAATCATCTGCGCTTGAAGGTAAGGAAAAATGGAGTGGTTATGGATGCCATAGGTTTTAATCTGGGAGATTTTGCCAAACCTTTAGCAATGAGAGGAACCAAGGTAGATTTAGCTTATGTGGTGGAGGTAAATATCTGGAATGGAAATACTAAAATCCAGATGCGGCTTAAAGATTTAAGGATAAAATAAAAATTCATGTCTTTGTTAGAAAGGTTTTATCAAAAAGATGAGCTGGCACTCTCCAGGCTTATTTCCTACGTTGAAAATCAGGCTCCGGATTATTACAAGGTCCTATCTTCAATATATTCTCGAACTGGAAAAGCCTACCGGATTGGGATAACCGGTCCACCAGGTGCAGGGAAAAGCACCATTGTTGATAAGCTAAGCAATTATTTAGTTCAAAATGGAGATCAAGTAGGGATAATCGCAGTTGACCCCTCCAGCCCATTTACCGGTGGTGCGCTATTGGGTGACCGGATCAGGATGCAGGATTTAACAACCAGGAAAGGGGTTTTTATCAGAAGCATGGCGACCCGGGGTTCTTTAGGTGGACTTGCCTTTACCACCAAAGAGGTAGCTTTACTTTTAGATGCTTTTGGTAAAGATTATATTTTAATTGAGACTGTAGGAGTGGGGCAAGTGGAGTTAGATATAGCTGATACCTGTGATACTACGCTGGTGGTTTTGGTCCCGGAATCAGGGGATAGTATTCAAGGAATGAAAGCTGGCTTGATGGAGATTGCAGATATCTTAGTGGTGAATAAAGCTGATCGGGAAGGGGCTAAAAGGATTGTCTCAGAGTTAGATATGATCTTAGATGTACGCAGGAAGAAGGGTGAGTGGAGCTATCCAATTGTTTCTACTGAGGCGGTTAATAATAAAGGGATAGATGAATTATTAAAACGAATTTTAGAACATAGAAAATATATAACTGAAAAAGGTCTTTTAGAGAAACATCGCAAAGAGCAGATTAAATCAGAGCTGAAAAAGATAGTTGAGTTAAGGATTAAAGAATTGATCGAAAAATACTTGGGTGATACTAATATCGAAAAAATAGCGGAAAAGGTCTATTCTGGCCAGGAAGACCCTTATTCAGCCGGGGAGAGGATTTTAGAGGAGTTAAACCTGAAGTTAGGATAAAAGGCGGGAGATTATGTTTAATAAGGATGAGCTTAAAAAAATAGAAGAAGAGAAAAGAATATGGGAGGAGCTATATAAAAGCTGTAAGGCTCCCAATAAGAAATTTATCACTGTTTCCGGGGAGGAGGTTGAGCCTCTTTATACTCCGCTGGATATAAAAGAGATTGATTTCGAGAAAGACATCTCTTTTCCAGGAGAATATCCCTATACTCGCGGGATCAGGACAAATATGTATCGCGGAAGATTATGGACGATGCGCCAGTTCTCCGGAATGGGGACACCGAAACAGACCAACCAGAGGTATCATTTCCTGTTAGAGAGAGGGCAGACCGGACTTTCAGTCGCTTTTGACCTCCCCACGCTGATGGGTTATGATTCGGATCATCCGCGTTCCTTAGGAGAAGTTGGAGTTTGCGGGGTAGCAGTTGATTCTTTAAAAGATATGGAGATACTCTTCGATGGGATCAGCCTGGATAAGATCTCGACTTCGATGACCATCAATGCTCCAGCTTCCATTCTTTTTGCTATGTATATAGCGGTTGGGGAAAAGCGGGGTATCTCTTCTGAGAAATTAACCGGGACTATTCAGAATGATATTTTGAAGGAATATATTGCCCAGAAGGAATGGGTTTTTCCACCAGAACCGCATATGCGTTTGATTACAGATACATTAGCTTTTGCCTCTCAATATGTTCCCAAATGGAATACGATATCTATTTCCGGCTATCATATAAGGGAAGCAGGTTCTACTGCTGTGCAGGAATTAGCATTTACCCTGGCAGATGGGTTTGCCTATGTAGAAGCAGGGATTAAGATAGGCTTGGATGTGGACCAGTTTGCTCCACGCCTTTCTTTTTTCTTTAATTCACACTTAGATTTCTTTGAGGAGATTGCCAAATACCGTGCTGCTCGCAGGATCTGGGCAAGACACATGAAGGAAAAATATAAAGCTAAAAAAGAAGAGTCCCGGCTCTTGAGGTTCCATACTCAGACCGCAGGATGCAGTCTAACTGCTCAACAGCCAGAGAATAATATTACTCGCACAGCTTTTGAAGCTTTAGCTGCAGTTTTAGGAGGAACTCAGAGTCTGCATACTAACTCGATGGATGAGACCTTTGCTCTACCATCAGAAAAGGCGGTTCAGATTGCTCTGAGAACTCAGCAGGTAATTGCCCATGAAACTGGAGTGGCTAATACCATAGATCCTTTAGCGGGCTCATATTATGTTGAAGCTTTGACTAATAAGATGGAGGAGGAGGCTGAGAAATATTTCGCAGAGATAGAGAGAAGGGGTGGAGTTTTAAAATGCATAGAGGAAGGATATTTTCAAAGAGAGATAGCGGAAGCGGCTTACCGTTATCAGAAAGAGATTGAAAGTAAGGACCGGATTGTGGTTGGGATTAACGATTTTGTAATTCCAGATGAACAGGTTGAAATCCCGATTTTAAAGTTAGATCCAGAAGTTGAAAAAGAACAGGTTCAGGCAATTAAAAAGGTTAGAACAGAAAGGGATAATGATAAGGTAAATAGGAGCCTGGAGAATTTGAAAAAAGTAGTTCAAGGAACGGATAATACCATGCCAGCCATCTTAGAATGCGTGAGATGCTATGCGACCGAAGGGGAGATAGTAGAT
>JAZDLB010000165.1:0-2150 GCA_043802565.1 Candidatus Zixiibacteriota bacterium
CGCTATGCTCAGAAGGGTTATATCGTTACACAAATATGGGATGAGCCATCTATAGACAAGGAAACCAGAGATGTTAAAATAACTTATCATATTGAAGAAGGTCCCAAAACGTATGTTCGTCTCATAAAAATCATAGGCAATACCAAGACCAAAGACAATGTGATAAGGAGAGAAATTACTATTAAGCCAGGAGAGGAGTTTGATGGAGAGAAGATAAAGAGGTCGAGAGAAAAACTTTATAACTTGGGGTATTTTAAAGACGTGAAAGCTTATACAGAATCAACTGATAAACCAGAATTGAGAGACCTTGTTTTTGAGGTAGAAGAACAAAAAACAGGTGCTCTCACTTTCGGATTAGGTTATTCTAGCGTGGAAGATCTGATCGGGTTTATTCAACTACAACAGGATAATTTTGATATCCAAAATTATCCCACCTTCACCGGTGGTGGCCAGAAAATAAAAGCTAAAGCAAGATTTGGGAAAATAAACGGAGAGTATACATTAAGCTTTACAGAACCATATTTTCTAGGCTATCCTTTATCCTTGGGATTTGACCTCTATGATAAAATGCATTACTGGAATGCCTATGACGAGAGAGTTACAGGCGGGGATATAAGGGTTGGTAAACGTCTGACAGATTATGTGCGTCTAAATACGACCTACAAATACGAAATTGTTGATATTTCTGGCGTTGCATCTGATGCATCCGACGCTATAAAGGAAGAAGAAGGAGAATTTGCCACTTCTAGTATGACAGTAGGGTTTGTGAGAGATACCAGGGATAGTATTTTTGTGCCGACTCGAGGTTTCTTGGGTAACATATCAACTGAATATGCAGGTGGTTTCTTGGGTGGGGATAGAAACTTTACTAAATACACGGGAGATACTACATGGTTTCTGCCGGTTGTTAAAAAAGAGGAATATGAACAGGTAGCATCCCTTCGTTTGAGAGCTGGCGTAGCAGAGGAATTCTCCACTTCAGAAGATGTGCCTATTTATGAGCGTTTTTTTGTAGGGGGTGCTGACACTATACGAGGCTATCCGGAAAGAGAGGTTGGCCCTATAGACGAGGATGGTAATCCTATCGGTGGCAAATCCTTTTTTGTGGCTAATGTTGAATATACCTTCCCTATCTGGAAGAGAATAATAAGGGGTGCCCTCTTTTATGATACTGGGAATGCATGGGAAGAATCTAACGAGATAAATTTCGATGACCTCTTATCAGGAGTTGGAGTTGGATTGAGAATGCAGACTCCCATAGGCCCGGTTAATCTAGACTATGGTTATGGCATAGAAAGGGAAAAATGGAGATTTCATTTTACCATGGGTTATTCTTTCTAAAAATCCTTAAAAAGGAGGTAGTTTAAAATGGGTATCAAAAACAACCTGCTCCGACGTGACGTCGGAGGAGTTTTTGTTCCACTGGTTTTGTTGATCTTTTTTGCTGTATCGATTTGCATGTTAAGCGCAGAAGATTTGTCTAAAGTAGGAAAACAGACAACAGAGAAGATAGGATTTGCAGATTTCCCGACAGTTTATAATGACTACTCCCCGACAAAGGCAGAAGACGAACGGCTTAAGGAAAAAGATAGTGAACTACAGGCAAAGATTGACGTAGAAAACGATAAAATTACAGAACTTGAGAAGAAAATGAATTCAGGAATCCTCTCTAAAGAAGAGAAAAACAAATTAAATGCACAGATTGAAGATGCCAAAGCGCAAGTCAGTAAGATGAGACAAGTTAAAAAATTAGAAATGGATAGTTATGCAAGAGAAGCAATGCGCAGTTTGGCGGCAGAGTTAGTGGAGAAAATTTCTAACTATGGGAAAGAAAAAGGTTACAGTATGATTATTAATAAGAGTGCGCTCATATTTTCAGATACAAGTCTTGACCTCACACAAGAAATAGTTGACTACATTAATAAAGACGCTCCTGTCCGCACCGATATAAAAAAGGAGGCAGGCGGGAGTAAATAATGGAAGAATATCAGTGTAGTATTAAGAAGGAAATATCTGTTCAAGGCGTGGGTCTGCATACGGGGAAGATAACCCATCTTAAGTTCAAAAGCGCCCCTGAAGATACAGGGATAGTCTTCGTAAGGGTGGATGTCCCAGGCGCTCCTCGGATTCCCGCCAAGGTTGATTATGCC
>JAZDLB010000166.1:0-7502 GCA_043802565.1 Candidatus Zixiibacteriota bacterium
GTTTTTGCTCTTTGGTTAATGCCTCTGGTGTAAGCTTTAAGTCCAGACGTAAAATACGCTCGAACTGCACATACTTTTCAGGAAAAGATGTGACAGAATCTGAGAAAATCCGGTGACTTCCCTTTAAAAATAACCAGCCATTCTCCTGCCAGAGAATTTTTTCTGCGAGAATTTCTTCTTTTATGCGATTACCCCCTCCTGGGGATCCAAAATCGGAAAAGGTCTGAAACAATACCCCCTCGCCAGTTTTTTTCTGGCTGTTATAATGATTAAGATAAATGATCTGTTGATTTTCAGTCTGCAGATAGATATCGTTGAAGGAGACTTCTATACCTTTATTTTTTTTCTCTATTTCCCGGGCACGGATTTTTAAGCTCTTCTGGTTGGTGTAAGGGATTAAGAAATTTCCAGCCAGCATTACTAAAATACTTATACCCAAGGCTAATCCTAAAAGAGGGAGGAGAATCCGGTATAGACTTAGGCCTGAGGATTTCATAGCTAATAGCTCATTCTGTCGAGCTAAAAGACCCAGGGAGAAAAGAGAAGATAAAAGCATAGCGATAGGGGAAACCAGAACTAAAATATAAGGGGAATAAAAAAGATAATATCTTATGACCGAACTTGGAGTTGCCTGTCTATCTATGAACAGATCGATGTGTTCCACCAGATCAACTATCAAGAAGATGATCCAGAAAGAGAGAATGGCAAAAAGAAGAACTGAGAGGAACTGTTTTAAAAGGTATCGGTTTAAAATCTGCATAGTAAAAATTTGATTAATAAAAGAGCATTAAAAAATCTATTTGTCAAGCAGTCCTACGGACATGCTTGACCTACATTGCCTAAATCTCAAATCAAAACTTTCCTGAACCTTTTCGGGATAAGTTTCTCAGTCCATTTCCAGGAGATAAAGGTGGCTTCCTGAGTTGATCTTATCAGGATGTAACCTCCAGCTAAAGCTAAAAGAATATTGGCTGACCACATTGCCCAAAAAGCCGAGATATACATCCGATCAGCTAACTCCTCACCTCCGATAAGAAAAGCCCAGTATAACAGGAAAAAAAGCAGGGATAGCCCCAGTCCAACTGCCATATTCCCCCGACGAGCCATAATACCTAAGGGGGCGCCAATCAAGACGAAGACCACACAGGCAAAGGGGAGTGAATATTTCTTATGCACCTCTACTAAATATGAGTTTTTATCCTTCATTTGAAAAAAGAGGTTCTGATTTTCCATCTGTAGCTGGTAAAAAATTTTCTGATTGGTTAGAAAAAGGTAAGCCCATAAGTCCTTTTCTGTTTTAAAGGTAGGATTTGAAGATGAAAGAGTGCTACTTTGAAAAACCTCGGATATTTTTTGTTCTGATAGCTTATTTAGATTTCCCTTTCCGATTTCCATATTCTTTTCAATCATCTTAACCTGATCCAGCATCATCTTGAGGGTCATCTCCCGGTCAGTTCGATAATCAGAGCTGGTCTGGATAAATCTATTCCCTACATCCGGAATATAAAGTGTCTGTTTTTCAAAACTTATCCGCTGATAACGGCCTGGCTCTTTTTCATCTACCTCATGCACTTCACCTTTTTCCAGATGGAAAATCAAGGTGTTTTTATCTTCGGAAAATTCTATTTTCCCTTTCTGGGCCAAGATAGTTCGAGGAAAAAGACCTTCTTTTTTTTCATAAATGGTAATCCCTGAGATCTCGTTAGTTTTCGGATTAACTTTTTTGATCAAAAGATGATAACCAGGGATATCATCTATAAAAAGGTTCTCTTTCAAGCTTAAAGTTGGCTTTTTCTGATGTATGTCTGACATAAGTATCCGTGCCTTATGGTTAGCTTCAGGCAATACTTTATCGTTAAAAAGGATCAAGCCAAAAGCTAAGATAAAAGAGAAAATAAGAGGGAAAAAGACGATTCGATAAAGGCTTACTCCAGAGGATTTCAGAGCGGTGATCTCGTTGTCCTGAGAAAGCCTTCCAAAAGCCATAAGGGTGGAGACAAAGACAGCCATAGGTATAGATAGAGCCACCATCCAGGCTAAATTTAAAACGAAAACCTGCGATACAGTTAAAAGGCTTACTCCTTTCCCTATGATCAGGTTAATAAGCTCTAAAAGAAAATCCATAATCAAAACAAAGGTAATCGTAGCCAGGCCAAAGAAAAAGGGTCCTATATGTTCTTTTAAAATATAACGGTAGATTATGGGCATAGATTTAAACTCTCTCACCCTACTTTGTTCTTCAACGGCTCTGGCTATATTATCATCCAGGTAGCCGCAGACTTTAGGTCTGCGTTCTCACCCTTATTCTATTTCTACGCAACCTGAAGGTTGCGCCTACCGGCTGGATGTTATCAGCCAGCGTAGGATAGGCGGATGATAATCCGAAGGATCCGTAGGACACCCGCCCGGGAGCAATTTTGTTTCACTTTTTAAATATAAGCCCCATTAGTTCTTTTAACAACTATTTTCTGCTTGACTTTTGTTGGAGGATTTTGGTATTATTAATCCGCCTCTAGCGGATAGGTTATGAAAAATATCTGGATCAAAGATTTGAAGCCCGGGACCGAAGTGGTTGATTTCTTTGTGCTCAGAAAGAAAGAGCTTAAAGTACATGATGGGCAGAAATATCTGAAGTTGGAGTTAGGAGACTCTACTGGTAGGATAGACGCAGTGCTGTGGGAAAAGGCTGAAGAGGCTCATTCTGAGGCTGAAACCGGAGAAATCGTTAAGATTAAAGGGATGGCTATCACCTATAAAGATGGCCTGGAGATAAAAATAGAGAAGTTAAGAAAGGTTAAGGAGGGTGAGAGCGATCCTTTAGATTTTTTGCCCAGGTCTCAGGTGGCTTTAGATGTACTCTTTGGGAAGTTCAAGGAAAAAGCAGAAAGTATAACTAACCCTCATCTAAAAAGGTTGATGAATTTAATCTTAGAGGATAATAAGTTAATCGACAAACTAAAGTATGCGCCCGGTGCAAAGCTCTGGCACCATTCCTATTTAGGCGGGCTTTTAGAGCATACTTTAAAAGTGGTGGAGTTTTGCGAAAAGGCAGCGGATTTGTATGAGTTGGTTGACAGGGATTTACTTATTACTGGCGCATTGCTTCACGATATAGGGAAGATTTATACTTATTCAATCACTGGGTTTATAGATTTCACGGATGAGGGCAGGCTTTTAGGGCATATTATATCCGGGGATGAGATTGTCAGGCAAAAGATAAAAAAAGTTGAAGATTTTCCGGAGGAGTTAGCTTTACAACTCAGGCATCTGATACTGTCACATCAGGGTCAATTGGAGTTTGCCTCACCGGTTGTACCTCAAACCCTGGAAGCTATTATCCTTTATTATGCAGACGAGATGGATGCCAAGGCGGGAGCATTCACCGAGATCATTACGCGGGACCGTCAGGGCCGGATAGGCAAAAAATGGAGCGATTGGGTTCCTTTAATCAGTCGATATATATATTTGGGAGATGAGATGGTAAAACCTATCTCACCTTCTTCAGAAGAAGAGAAAGCCGATAATCCGTCTCAGGCGGATACGGCTCGTAGAGAGGAATAAATTTGATCCGCCTCAGGCGGATTAGGAGGAAGAATGGGTTTTTTTGATTTTATATCGAACGATATAGGGATAGATTTAGGCACAGCTAATACTTTAGTCTTTGTTCGGGGTGAAGGGATTGTATTAAATGAGCCTTCAGTGGTGGCATTGGAAGTATCAACGAAGAAAGTCTTAGCAGTAGGATCTGCAGCCAAGGAGATGATAGGTCGAACACCTGGTGAGATAGTCGCTATAAGGCCTTTAAAGGATGGAGTAATCGCTGACTTTGAGACCACAGAGAAGCTCCTTTCAGATTTTATCAAAAGGGTAGTCAGACACCGCTATCTGATGAAGCCCCGTATAGTTATCTCTGTTCCCTCAGGGATAACAGAAGTGGAGAAAAGGGCAGTTCGGGATTCAGCTGAAAATGCAGGTGCCAGAGAGGTCTTTTTGATCCAGGAGCCGATGGCGGCTGCCATAGGGGTAGGATTGCCAGTGGATCAGCCTACCGGAAGTATGGTTATCGATATAGGGGGAGGAACATCAGAGATTGCGGTTATCGCTTTAAACGGGATAGTCAACAATATCTCCATCCGTATAGGCGGTGATGAGATGGATGAAGCTATAGTCCTTTATCTTAAGAAGAATTATAACCTTTTAATCGGGGAGAGAACTGCAGAGGAGATAAAGATTAAAATCGGCTCAGCTTTTCCCTTAGAGAATGAAGAGGTAATGGAGATAAAAGGGAGAGACTTAATTGCTGGAATACCCAAGACCATTAAGATCAGCTCAGTTCAGATAAGGGAGGCATTAAGTGAGCCAGTAGAATCTATAGTTGAGGCGGTAAGGCAAGCCTTAGAGCAGACTCCACCGGAATTAGCCGCAGATATTCTGGACCGTGGAATAATCGTTACCGGAGGAGGGGCTTTACTTAAAGGGCTGGATAAAAGGCTGAGACATGAGACTAATCTGGCAGTGATTGTAGCAGACGATCCTTTATTGTG
Source organism: Candidatus Zixiibacteriota bacterium (assembly GCA_043802565.1). GTDB lineage: Bacteria > Zixibacteria > MSB-5A5 > MSB-5A5 > RBG-16-43-9 > CAZMZF01. The sequence continues at coordinate 4,545 of JAZDLB010000166.1, forward strand.
CGTTGCCCGGGGAACAGGTAAGGTTCTGGACAATCTCCCCTTTTACTCTAAAGTATTGGTCAGGAGTAAAAGGGACTAATAAAAACAGGTTATAGGTTGTAGGTGATAGGTGTTAGGATAGAAAGGGCAAACTCGGTTTGCCCTTTATTATTTAATTAAACTTTTAAGGTTAATCTGGTGTCAAAATATATAGAAAGCTAAAAGATGGATGAGGAAAAAACTCAGGATTTGATTTCGAGGTTTAAATCCGGTGAGGAGAAAGCTTTTAATGAGCTGGTCAATTTATACAAGAAAAGGGTTTTCAATCTGGTATTGCGAATGGTGCGCAATAAGGAGGATGCTATGGATTTAGCCCAGGAGGTTTTTGTAAAGGTTTATCATTCCTTAAAAGATTTTAGAGGGGAGTCCAGCTTCTCCACCTGGCTTCATCGCATAGCGGTTAACCTCAGCTTGAATTTCACTCAGAGAGACAGGTTCAGATCCTTTATCTCCTTGCCGGATTTGACGCAACCAGTTTTGTCCTCTGACTCTCCACTTAAGGATTTTGAAAAAAAGCAGATAAGTGAAGCTATTGACCAGGCGGTTTTAAATCTGCCCAAAAAGCAAAAGGCAGTCTTCGTTTTAAGACATTATCAGGAATTACAATATTCAGAGATAGCTGAAGTTATGGGTAAAAGCGAAGGCGCTATTAAAGCCAATTATTTTCAGGCTCTAAAAAAGCTCAAAACATCTTTAGCTCATTTTGAGGAATGATAGAATGAAAATGAGATGTAAAGATATAAAATTTAAGTTGATCGGTTATTTTGAAAATACTCTTTCTCCAGAGGAGAAAAAGTTAGTTCAGAGCCATCTGGATACCTGCTCGAGGTGTCAGAAAGAGTATGAGAAGATTGTTTCAACCTTTGAAATGCTCAAAAAGGAAAGTCCCATTGAACCAGGGGAAATTTACTGGACTAATTTCGTGCCGGCGGTTAGATCGAGAATCGAAAAGAAAGAAGAAACCGGGGTTGTAATTATTCCAAAGTGGAAATTTGCTGGAGGGATTGTCACTTTCTTCTTAATTTTACTCTTAGGTATATTTCTATCCAGAAATGACCGGAGGGTTATGTTCAAATCTGGAGCGGAATCCTATACCTACCTATTGCCAGCAGAAGATGAGAAGATAGAAGAGCTTTTCTATGCTGAAGAAGATGAAAGCTCACTCAGGTCTCTTATCACTGAAGCTGATAGGAAAAAGTTAGTTCTGGCAGAGGAGGAATTAGAGGAATATTACTGGGAAAAGGGTGGAAAAGAAAAGAGACTGGAGGAGTTAGATATAAAACAGTTGGAGGATTTGAAGAAAACCTTAGAAAAGGAAAAATTTAAAAAGGAGATTTTATGAGAAAGATTAAATCATTAGTTATGCTTCTCTTAGCTTTCAGTTTTCTTCTGGCTGGAGAGGCTCTCTATGCCCAGGAACCACCCGGACGTCCTTTCCCGGAAAAAGGTAAAAGGGAAAGAGTAAAAGAAGAGATTGAGACGATGAAGATGTGGAAGATGTTAGAGGCTTTAAATCTGTCTCCGGAACAATCAGATAAATTTTTACCAGCCTGGAGAGAGTTACAGAAAGCTCAAAAGATGTTCAGGGAAAGAAGGGAGAATCTTTTCAGAATGCTGGAGATGACTTTAGCAGAGGAGAAACCTAAGGAAGGTAAGATAAAAGACATCTTAATCCAGTTAGAAAAAGAAAGACTATTCTTAGATGAAGTCCAGCAAAGATTCAGAGAAAAGGCTAAGGAGATATTAACCTTAGAGCAACAGGCAAAACTTTTGCTCTTTGAAGATAAATTTGAGAAAAAGATGATGGATATTATTCGTCAATATCGTGAAAAAAGAAGATTTGGGGAATAAAAAGTAAAGGAGGTGAAAAAAGATGAAGACCAAAGAAAAGTTAATGCTGGTTATGATTACGGTTGTGGTGTTCCTCTTACTCTTTGCAGGTTCTGTTTTCTCTCAACCCCCGGAAACGGACAAGCCCTTTAAACCGGGTTTGGGGCTTTCACCAGAACAGAAAGAAAAAATAAGGAGTACCGCTCTGGAAGGAAGGAAAGATGAAATCCGGCTCAGCTCTGATTTGAAAATTGCTCATCTGGAATTAAGAGAGCTTATGCAACAGGATAATCTGGATAAGGCAAAGATTAATAAGAAACTGGATGAGATCGGAGCTTTGAGAACTAAACTGCAGAAGGCAAAATTCGAAAGGAAAATGGCTTTAAGAGAGGTTCTGACCAAAGAACAATTGCAAACTCTCAGGGAAAGAAGATTACATCAAGCTTCAGGGAAAAGGATTATAGAAAAAAGGATAAGACTAAAAGATGGAAAACTACAGAGATTGCAAAGGCAGAAGATAGGACCGCTTTCCGAAGAAACGAATCCTCCTTTGCCTCAAGAAGAGGAAGTAGAGCTTTCTATTGCTCCAGAAGAGCCGCCCATAGAGCCTGAGATAGCTATATTAGAAGAGGAGCTTTCCCCTCTATTTGAAGAGTTTGAACCTATGCCTCCCTTAGAAGAGCTTCAACCTGAGGAATAGAATAAGAACCTAAACTATTTTTTCAAAAAAAGCCTCCATAGGAGGCTTTTTTGTTGGTGTTTAGCAAATTAGTTAAAGAAAAGTCTTGCCAAATTCTTTAAAAGATTTTATTATTATTTGGATATTCTTAGAGAAGGTGTTTGGGTTAAGTAAGTTAAGATAAAAGATTTTTCTCACTTTGAAAGTAGATCGGAGGTGAGAAGATGAGAAAATCTTCAAAAATCAAGGCATTAGTTTTTACTCTATTTATATTGTTTCTACCTGTTTTTCTGAGTTGTGATATCAATAATCCTTCAAATTCCGAATTTGAACCATTAGAAGGGAAGATCATTTTCAGTTTGACAGAAGGGTATGAGAACAACCAAGAAGGAGGTAATCCCAGAATAATG
>JAZDLB010000167.1:0-3568 GCA_043802565.1 Candidatus Zixiibacteriota bacterium
CTAATTTTTATAAAATTTCTTTCTTTTATTTATATAAAAGGGAGTGAGAATGATTTTAAAAAAACTCGCTTTAGTTTCATTTTTGCTTTTACTTTTTCTTTTCTTAGCCTGCGGAAAAGGAGCAGATAAGAAAAACCCGGATTTGCCATTTGATTTTTCACTTCCGGATCTGAATGGCAAAATACATTCCCTTAAAGAATTTAAAGGGAAAATAGTCCTTTTGAATTTCTGGGCTACCTGGTGTCCTTCTTGTAAGGAAGATATTGCGGAACTGCTTTTCATCTATAGACAGTATAAAGATTCAGGACTGGAGATGGTTGGGATCTCTTTGGATAAAAAAGGATTGGGTGTGGTGGATTCATTTGTTAAAGAATTGAATATACCTTATACCATCCTTTTAGGTGATGAAACGGTGGTAAAAAATTACGGAGGTTTTAAAGGCGTTCCCACGACTTTCCTTTTAGATAAAGATGGGAGAATAGTTAAAAGATATTCAGGACAGATCAACCAAGAAACTCTTAGATCGGATTTGAGAGCCTGGCTTGGCAGATAACCGAAAGGAGCTTGCTTTGAAAGACAAAAAGAAATTGGCCACTCTGGCTGTAGATTTGGGGGAGGAAAGGTTTTCCTTAGGAGCTTTAGCTGAACCGATATTTCAGAGTTCCACCTTTGTTTTCAAGAACTCAGCCGAGCTAAAAAGATATCTTAAGGGTGAAAAAGGGTTATACTGTTATACCCGCTATGCTAACCCTACCCTCGAGTTTGTAGAAAAAAAGATGGCGGTATTGGAAAGTGGCCAGTCAGCTTTAGCCACATCCTCTGGTATGGCCGCAATTACTACTGCTCTTTTAACCTCAATCTCCTCAGGGCAGGAAATCATCAGCACTTCTCCGTTATATGGTGGAACTTATCGTCTTTTCAAAGACCTTTTCCCCAGATTGGGAATAAAAGTTCATTTTGTAGATGCAGAGTCTATAGAAATGGCTGAAGATCTGGTGAATTATAAAACCGAGGTCCTTTTCATAGAAACCCCAACCAATCCAAATCTGAAAATAGTTGACCTAGAAAAAGGAGTAAAGATCGCCAAGCAATTCGGACTGCTCTCTGTGGCAGATAATACCTTTGCCACCCCTTTTAATCAAAAGCCCTTAGAAATGGGTGTAGATGTAGTGGTCCATAGCGCTACAAAATATTTAGCCGGGCATAGTGACCTTATAGCTGGGGTAATCATTGGAAAGAAAGATTTTATCACTAAGGCAGTTGCAGTGATGAAGCTTTTAGGAGGATGTTTAGACCCCTTCGGTGCATTTTTATTCTTAAGAGGACTGAAGACTTTATCGGTAAGAGTTGAAAAACAAAATCAAAATGCATTAAAAATCGCACAGTATTTCTCAAAACATCCCAGGGTCAGAAAAGTTTATTATCCGGGCTTGAAAACTCATCCCCAGCACAATTTAGCTAAATCCCAGATGAAAGGGTATGGAGGAGTGGTAACTTTTGAGCTTAAGGATTTGAATTCAGCTATAAAACTTTTGGATAATCTAAAGGTATTCAAAAATGCAGTCAGCCTGGGTGGGGTAGAATCCTTAGCCTCTATACCGGTTCTATCATCCCATTATGGGCTGGATGAAAAAATGCTTAAAAAATCAGGGGTAACTAAAGGTATGCTTCGCCTATCCTGTGGAATCGAAGATACAGAGGATATCATCTACGATTTAGAGCAGGCTCTTAAGAAAGTGAGATGAGCAAAGGGTTTTATCAATTAATCCTTTACAAAGATAAGGAATCGAAAATCAAGATTGGCAAAAAGGGTGATGCTAATTTTCCAGAAAAGGATATTACATATACACTGGCAGTGCCTTGAATGGTCTTGACAGAAGTCTGTAGGGGCAATTTCCAGATGGATCCATACTGGACATGAATTGCCCCTACAACTAAATGTAGAGGAGGTCTTTAGACCTTCATTATCTTAAGTTTATGGAAGGCTAAAGTCTTCGCCAGGATCCTGTGGACAAGACCTTGAGGCCTTCCGCTACCTCACAGGAGAGATTATGGCAAAGAAGATATATTTTATCGATTCCCGGGTTGAAAAATTTGATTACCCATATAGCCTTCAGGGAAGGCTGGAAAAAGCCTTAGAGAGGATTGGTCTTTCAAAATATTTCTTCAAGGATGAACTGGTTCCCCTCAAAATGCATTTAGGAAATAGAGGTGGACACAATACCATCAGGCCTAATTTTGTAAGATCGGTAGCAGAGCAAATAAAAAAAGTCGGAGCTAAACCTTTTGTGACTGACTCTTCCAGGGTGAAACCTTATGAATATTTAGAAGTGGCAAATGAGATGGGATATAACCAGCTCTCCCTTGGGTGTCCGGTGATAATTGCGGATGGCATCTTTGGCTTCGATTCAGTTATGGTTAAAGCTGGAAAGATATTAAATGAGCTTGCTATTCCTTCAACTATCTATGATGCCAAATCGATGATGGTTTTATCCCATATCAAAGGGCATATAGATTCCTCCTTAGCCGGGGCTATAAAAAATTTAGCTATGGGGTGTGTCTCTCCTCAGCCTCGTAAGTGTACCTGGAAAGAGGGAGGAAGAGGAAAGATGCATTTTCAAATGACTGAGATAATGAGCTGGAATGAGAAGCTCTGCACTTATTGTTCCATCTGCGCAAACAACTGTCCGGTAGGAGCGATTACAGTTAGAAAGGATTTTTTTGAAGTGGATAAGGAAAAGTGCTGGAGATGTGGAAGATGTGTCAAGGTTTGCCCGGAAAAAGCTTTGTCTGTGCCTTCTTCGCATGAAAATTTCTCAGCCGCCTTAGCTGAGTCTGCCAAGGCAGTTTTAGATACCTTTGAGCCAGGCAAGGTTTTATATATCAACTTTATTTTAGATGTTCAGCCAGAATGCGATTGTATGGCAGTTTCCGATAACCCCTTAATTCAGGACCAGGGAATTTTGGTTGGAGATGATATTGTGTCAATTGAGACTGCAACAATGGACTTAATTGAAAAGGCAACTCCTTTGCCTCAATCCAAAGCTGAAGGGATAGAATTGAAAAAAGGGGAGGATATCTTTAGCGCCCTGCACAAGAAAGATGCCCGGACTCAGATAAGAGCTGCGGAGAAATTGGGATTAGGCGAAAGCGATTATTATCTGGAAAAGATATAAAAGCCTGTAGCATGTAGCTTATAGCAGGGAGCAAAAAACTGGAGTATAAAATTGGTAGCCCCGCCTTGTCCACAAGGCGGGGAAATTAAATCTGGATTATCAGGTATCAGCTTTCCGCCTGATGCGGATTGGTAAACCTGAAGGTTTACACTCCAATTAAAATAAAGAGCTTTTAGCTTGTAGCAAAAAAAAATTTATCGGTATACCCACCTTGCCTTCAAGGCGGGAAGATGAAGCCCTGTCGGGTCAGGGGACCCGACAGACACGTAAGTTGTTGTAACTGGAGGATAAAGTTTTAACTTTATCCTGGTAAACCTGAAGGTTTACACGCCAGAGGGATATAGAATTTATCACTTGTGCCTGCCAGGTCCCCTGACCTGGCAGGGAAAATG
>JAZDLB010000168.1:0-2563 GCA_043802565.1 Candidatus Zixiibacteriota bacterium
GGAAGGATAAGCGAAATCCTTAAGACCCTAAGCGATCTTAAAATTTGAAGTTCTCTTTCGTCGGGCATAAAACCCGACGCTACAAACTGATGCTTCGGGAATACGAATTCCCGAAGCTAATATGCATCGGCATTTCCTAATACCGATGCATCATTGAAACTCGGTATCCCCATCTTGCCCTCAAGGTGGGATAAAATTAGAGACGCATGCTATGCGTCTCTACGAAGTTAAAATCTAATTTAATATTAACACTTAGAACAGGCCGAATTTTTTCATCCGGTCTCTTAGGGTATTGCGGCTCACTCCTAAAAGCTCAGAGGTCTTAACCTGGTTTCCCTGGCAATATTTTAGAGAAAGATCGAAGACCGTTCTTTCCAGGGCTTCCTCTAAATGGTCGTAGATATGTCCATCCGAATTAGCCAGGATCTTGGAGAAGATAGGCTCCAAAATCTCGGAGAAAACCTTAGTGTAATCTTTTTTGACTTTTTCAAAATCTATCTCCAGCCTTTCCCTATTTTCGCTATAAATAGGAAAATGTTCGGGCAAAAGCAATCCACCTTTGCTCATCACTACTGCGGTGTGAATATTATTCTCTAACTCCCGGACATTTCCAGGCCAGGGATATTTCTGTAAAACTTTTAATCCGGAATCGGAGATGCCTTCCACGTTCTTACTAATTAGCCTGGCATATTTTTTAAGAAAGTAATCAGCTAAAAGTGGAATATCAGATTTCCTTTCTCTCAGAGGAGGTAAATAAATCGAAACCACCTTTAGCCTGTAGAAAAGATCGACCCGGAAGTTCCCTTCTTTGATACAATTAACCAGACTCTTATTAGTAGCAGCAATTATCCTCACATCAACTTTTGTGCTCTGGTTACCACCCACCCTCTCAAACTCTTGCTCCTGCAATACTCGTAAAACTTTGCTCTGGGTCATCAGGCTCATATCCGCGATCTCATCTAAGAAAATAGTCCCCTTATCTCCCTGTTCAAATTTCCCCAATTTCCTCTGATAGGCACCAGTAAAAGCACCTTTTTCATAACCGAAAAGTTCAGATTCTAAAAGGGCTTCAGGCAGTGCTGCACAGTTAACCGAAAGAAAAGGTCTATCTTTTCTTAAACTGTTACGGTGAATTGCTCGTGCTACTAACTCTTTGCCAGTCCCGCTTTCGCCCATTACCAAAACTGATGCATCCGTGGGAGCTACCTGACCAATGAGTTTAGCTATTTCCACTATTTCCGGACTTTTTCCTACGATTAAATCCTCTTCCCCTTCTGGTCTGTCCTCTCTACCAAAACCGGATGAATCTCCCCCTCCTTTTTTCTCCAGCAGTGCTTTGTCCACAATCTTAGCTAACTTCTCTAACTGAAAAGGTTTGGTCACAAATTCATAAGCCCCCTGTTTCATAGTTTCTATTGCCGCCTCAGTGGAGATAAATCCGGTAATTACTATCACTGGGATTTTAAGTTCTTTCTCCTTCATCTCTTTCAAGATTTCAATCCCTGACATCCCTGGTAGATTTATATCTAACAAGACTAAATCTGGTTTAAGATTATCAATGTTTTCTAAGGCCTCTTTACCATCGGAAAGAGTATGAAGTTTTAAACTCTCCGAGTTAAAGTAATTAATAATAGATTCGCAAATTTTTGGGTCATCTTCAATTAAGAGGATTTGTTTCATTTTACTATATTTTTAATTTTTCTGAAAAACACCTAATCTATTAATCGGCAAAAGAAGGATATTCTTAAAGGGAAAGAATGATTTATAAAGGGATTATTCTTAACTTTGTAAATAAAAAAGCCCCCGACGGGGGCTTTTTTTAAAAACAATCACTATCACTTTTTTTGAATTACTTTCTAAATCTAAACCTGGCGAAACCACCCAGACTCATTAAGCCAAATCCTAAAAGAGCTAAAGTCGAAGGCTCAGGAATAGGAGTACCGACTCCACTCCCCTCGCCATCAGGACCTGTGGAAAGATATCTAGCAACAAAATTGGGGTCTGCAATCTGAGCAAAATCGTCTGCATCAAAGGTCGAGGTAACATTGGTTAGATGGATTCTGAAAGCCATTGGTCCCACAATATAATCACCCACAAATAGGTTCTGAGACCCAGGCGCCACCCATCCTCTGTCATTGGCCTGCTTGTCAAAAACCTCAACCCTGAAAAAACCATATCCTCCTGTTCCCTGTTGGTCATATTTAATCTTATAATCGGAAGTGACAACCAGATCTCCGTCTATAGCAGTATAAACATTGCCAGAAACTGCACCAGTTACCAAATTCAAGGCATTACCCACACCGGTTAGAGAGGCATTAACTGTCCCATCAGCCTTAAACAAAAATATACGGATAACCGGATTGGTTAAAGGGTTACCAGGCAAAACTGAAGGGACTGAAGGTGAGGTGTTATTTATTAAAAAACTGACATCCGCAGTGCCAAGACCCAGGTTGATATTACTCACCCAGGCAGTAACATCGCCGGTAAGGGTGGTCCCGTCACTTGAGGTTCCATAAATACTAAAGGCAGAAGTAGTTACACCCAAGGCAGGAACAGTTAAGCT
>JAZDLB010000169.1:0-7596 GCA_043802565.1 Candidatus Zixiibacteriota bacterium
AGCTGGTAGGTTATCCCTTCTTTTTTATCTAAAACTAAGACTCCGGTTACACCCTGAACCGATTTGATCTCCTGAAGGGTTTTATTCATAGCTCTCCTGGATTAGATTCCCCATCGTTTTAATGGTATCATCTATAGGTGAACCTTTTTTCAAAAATGCGCCCCAGAGCTTTTCATTATAATAAACCCAGATGATCTTATGTGGTGGATATTCAAGAACTCCAGACCTTATCTCCCCGATCTCAGAGAAATCAGTCAGGGCTTGACCGAGTCTTAAGGCCCGAGCTAAGATTTTGGAAAGTCCTTTCAGAAATTCATCCTCTTTCTTCTCCGGATAGAGAATAGAACCATTATACCTTAAGATGAAAGGGTTTTCTATCTCTTTTAACAAAGAGAGTTTCTCTATCTGGTTTTGAAACCCCTCCTCTCCAGATAGAAAATCAAATGGATTCTTTTTTAAAGCCCGAGTAACTGATTCGTGTTCTTTTTTTAGAAATTGCTCTAATTTCTCCTGATTCTCTTCGTTCAGCTTCCCTTTCCATATCTTCTCCACTTTATGGATTAGCTTTCCATCTAAGATAATTGAGGAGACTACCTTGGGGTTAGGTCGGGTAACAAATTCAGTCTGAACTTGAAAGATCTTCCCTTCAAAATTAACTGAGGAGGTTCTGCCTGCTGGAGCGATAAATCCCATTTATTACGATAAAAGGTTTAATTTTTATGAAGAGTTAACATTTTGAATACCCACATTCCTGACAGAGGATACATCCTTCTTTATATTCTAATTTAGCCCCACAATCCGGACAGAACTCTAAGTTTATATCTCTATCTGAATTAGGCTTCCCGTTTCCAAAATGCTTTTTTAGAACTTTAGCAATTGCATCCGGGATCGACATTATAAGCTCACCATTCCCGAAAACTGGAGAAGAACCACCTATCCCTATCAATTGCTCTATGATCTTATCCACTGCCACTCCACTACGCAAAGCTAAGGAGACCAGTCTGCAAATAGCCTCAGTGTCTGCCATAGTGGAATAACCTGACTTCCCTATTTGAGCGAAAACCTCAAATGGCTTATTATTCACACTGTTAATTGTCACATAAAGGTTACCGTAGCCAGTTTTTATCTTTTCAGTTATTCCAGTAAGAGTCTCTGGACGGTCTTGAACTATTACCTTACCTTCGCTTTCCCTTTTGGTAGTTAAGACCTGCTCTTTTCTACTTCCATCCCTATAAATTGTAATCCCTTTACAGCCGGATTTATAGGCTAAAATATAAGCTTTTCCTACATCTTCTAAGGTAGCTTTATTAGGGAGATTTATGGTCTTTGAAACCGCATTATCAGTATATTTCTGAAAAGCAGACTGCATCCTCACATGCCATTCAGGAGAGACATCATAGGCGGTTACGAATATTCTTTTTATCTCCTCCGGTATTTCCGGGAAGCTCTGGATCGACCCTTTTTGAGCTATTTTTTCCATAAGCTCTTCACTATAAAAACCTTCTTCTTTTGCCCTTTTTTCAAAGAAAGGATTTACCTCGACCATCCTGGTCTGATCCATAACCGTTCGAATATAGGAAACTGCATACAAGGGTTCAATTCCAGAGGAACAGCCAGCAATGATACTTATGGTCCCGGCAGGAGCAATGGTGGTAACTGTTGCGTTCCTCATCGGAATCTTTTTATCGTAAAAAGTACTCTTCTCCCAGTTAGGGAAATTTCCCCTATTCTCTGCTAACTCTGAGGAGCACTGGTGAGACTCTTTCAGGATAAAATCCATAACCTTCTCCCCTAACTCTAAAGCCTCTTCTGAATCATAAGGGATTCCAAGCTGCAAGAGCATATCAGCCCAGCCCATAACACCCAAACCGATCTTCCGGTTAGCTAAGGTCATCTTCTCAATTTGAGAAAGGGGATATTTATTGGCATCGATAACATTATCTAAGAAATGGACTGAAAGCCTGATAGTCTTTTCTAACTTTTCCCAATCTATACCCATCTCCCCCTGTTCGAGCTTTATCATCTTTGAGAGGTTAATTGAGCCTAAATTGCAGCTCTCATAGGGTAAAAGTGGTTGCTCGCCACAAGGGTTGGTCGATTCGATTTTACCCAGTTTGGGCGTAGGATTGGATTCATTTACCCGGTCTAAGAAAATGACACCTGGTTCACCACTACCCCAGGCATGTTCCACTATCAAGTCAAACACTTCTTTAGCTCTGTATTTTACCACCTGACCATCTTTCTCATAAGGCTTTCCGGTGCGTGGATCGAAAAGTTCATATTCTTCATCCTGTTCTGCCTTTGCCATAAAATCCTCAGTTACTGCCACAGAGATATTGAAGTTATTCAGCTCCTTTAAATCATCTTTACAGGAGATAAACTCAAAGATATCCGGATGGTCCACCTTCAGGATTCCCATATTAGCACCCCTTCTGGTCCCTCCCTGTTTAACCGCCTCAGTAGCCGCATTTATCACCTTCATAAAGGAGATAGGTCCTGAGGCAACTCCAGAGGTAGATGCCACAACTGAGTTCTTGGGTCGGAGACGGGAGAAGGAGAAGCCAGTTCCTCCACCACTTTTGTGAATCAAAGCTGTATTTTTTACCGCATCGAAGATTGACTCCATACTGTCCTCAATTGGCAGAACAAAACAAGCTGAGAGCTGACCTAAGGCTCTCCCGGCATTCATCAAAGTGGGTGAGTTAGGTAAGAACTCTAAGTGGCTCATAAAAGAATAGAATTCCTGGGCTAACTGCTCAATTTTCTTATCACTTGCCCCGTAAATTTTTTCTGTTTGAGCAATAGTTAAAGCTACCCTCCAGAATAGTTCTTCTGGAGTTTCCATCACCTTCCCGGAATCATCTTTTTTCAGATACCTTCTCTCTAAGACTTTAAGAGAGTTGGGGGTAAGATCAACTGTCCCCTGCATCTATTTCCTCCTCTCCTACGGATCCGTAGGACCTGTGGGCTATTTTATTATTCTCATCTATTTTAAAGTCCCAGAAAACTATGGGAGCTTCTTTTTTCATTATCTTAAGCATTTCTAAGCAAATTTCTCTTATTTCCCAGTGTGCTCTTTCCACGCATCTAACTTCAAAGATATGCCTTAACTCCCGGAAATTAGCAGACACCACTATCTCAGAGACAGTAGCATTCGGCAGAATATACCTGGCATCTTCCTTTGGGATTCCGGCTTTCACCATCTCCTCATAAAAATCTTTAAGTTCTAAAGCCATTTTTTTAAATCTATCTTTAAAAGAAGCTTTTTCAACTGTAGGTGGAACCACAAATTCAAACTCTTTAGTTTTGCCATACTCCACATACCTCTGACTTTCCTGAGAAGGAGACATAAGCCGGTGTCTAACCATCTCATGGGTAAACACCCTTGAACCACCTTTAATCCTGAAGGTAGCATAGGCATGTTCTAAAACCGAGTGATGCCCTTTCCTGATAACTTTTTTTATCAACTCTTCAGTGGATGAAGGAGGATTATAACGGTGAAAGGAAAGATAACAGGTGCGACAGGCTTTTTCAATCACATCTTCAGCCTGAGGAGTTATAGCCATCAATTCTACTTTCATATTTATACCTTTTTAGACGATAATTTTCCTGCAAAGAATTTTATTCTAAAGAGCAAAAATTGGATAAAAAATTGGTGGGATGCCACCAAAAACTTCTGCTAACTTTCTATAATCTATTTTAACTAAATCGGAAAAGATGTCAAGGAAAAATTTTTATTTTATTGAAAAAAATCACAATATATTGTATCTCAACAAAATATAAAGCTCAAAATATAGAATATTTATTATTTCACAGAGGAAACACTTTTTTGTGGTATTAAATTCTTTTTCTCTTTTCCTCTGGATCCAAATTCGGACATGGCGTTAGCAATTACAAAGAGTAACTGATTTACCTTAAAAGGTTTTGAAATAAGATAGTCAACCCCTTTGAGCTTTATTTCCTCCTCTTCTATCTGAACTCCCCAGCCAGTCATCAATGCCACTTTGACAGAAGGGTTTATAGATTTGATCGTCTTTGAAACCTCCCAGCCTGTTATATCAGGCATAGTTAGATCGGTTAAAACTAAATCGTAATCTCTTCTTTTAAAAAATTCTATCCCTTGTGCCCCATCCACAGCCAAGGTTACAGAATGCCCTTGCGTGGTTAGCATCTCTAAGACCATATCCCGCATATTCTTCTCATCATCGATGACTAATATGTTAGCAGGCTGGAAATCAATAATCGAGATCTCTTTTTCCTCTTTCTGGATTATTCTGGCAAGTGGAAATTTAAGAATAAAGTTAGTCCCTTTACCCGGTTCTGAGTCAACCGTTATACTACCCTGATGTTTGGAAACTATCCCGTAAACTATAGATAAACCTAAACCGGTTCCCTTTGCACCTTTCAAGGTGAAAAAAGGTTCAAAGATATTTGCTTTAACCTCCTCATTCATACCTATACCATCATCTTTAACTGAGGTGAAGACATCACTATTTTCCATCCAGGTTTTCAAGACAATATTCCCTCCCCTAGGCAGGGATTCAATCGCATTTAAGATCAAGTTAGTAAATACCTCCCTCAACTCTGAGGCATTACCCGCGATAGATCTTATCTTTTTCAAATCCATATCAATATTGATCTTAATCTCTTTAGCTAAAGCTTCATTTTTCCATTTGAACCGGGTTATCTCCACTACTTGCTGAATTATCTTGTTCAAATCCACTTTAAGGAAGATCGATCCCTTACCTATTTTGGTATATTCCTGCAGTCTTCTGACTATTTCTGCCCCATCATTAGCAACCTGCCCAATCAGCATCAAATCCTTTTTTAACTCATCCTCTTTCACTTTTTTTAAAAGGAGTTCAGCCTTGCCGGTTATAATCCCCAAGATGTTGTTAAAATCATGAGCTATACCTCCGGCTAAGTCACCTAAGGCTCTCATCTTCTCAGATTGAATCAACTGTCCTTGAGTTTTTTTCAAATCTTCAAAGGCTTTATTCAAAGCCTCAGCCTGTTCTTTTAACTCCAGATACAACTCTCCCTTTTCAATGGCAACCGCAGCATTCTCTGCAAATATCGAGAGCAATTTCAAATCAACCTCATTGAAATCCTTACCCTTGGTCATCGAGTTGACATTTAAAACTCCAATTATCTCTTTTTTCACCTTCATGGGAACACTTAAAGAGGAAAATATCTTTACTTCTTTAGGTGTAAAATCTTTGAACTTCTCCTTATGCAATTCCTCTCCTAAGAGGAGGGGCTCTCCATGAGTCATCACCCATCCAGTCACACCTTCATCTGGATCCAGCTCCACACCTTTCATCTTATCGCTTGATTTTCCATGAGCTGAAACACAGACCAGTTTATTTTTCTCCTTATCGAAGAGCAAAAGGGACGACCTATCTGCCTGCAGAGAACTCAATACGGTTTTGGAGATCAGACCTAAAACTAATGAGAGCTCTATTTCCGAATTTACTAACGTGCTAACCTCAAATAAAGCTTTAAGCTCTTGAAAGTGCTCCTCTAAGGATTGAGTTAAAATCTTTTCTTTTATCAATTCATCCCGGAGCTTTTTTATCGATTGCTCTTTGAGGAGGATATAGGCTAAGAAAAGTAGAGATAAGCCAGTAAACCCAACGAAAAGGACATTAAAGGTACTGCTGGAAAGCTCCTCTTCATAAAAGTCTCTGAGATCTGAATAGAAGATTAAAAGTAGAATAAAAGCCACGAAGATTAAAAAGACTAGAGAAGTTAGAATCCAGAGATACCAGTCCTTTCTCTCGATCTTTTTCATCTCGCTCTGAATATTTTTCATCTGGAAATTCCCCTATTGTATTATTTTCGGAAAAATTGACTAAAGCTTAATCACTGGAGAAGTTAGGAGAAAAGAATTTTTCTTAATCTGAAATTTAAAACCGGGATCAGAATTAACTGCAGAAGAATACCAGGAAGCCCGGTGATAAAGGAGGCTTCTAAAAACGAGATAAAACTTATAGGAAGATTAACAAAAGCTCCAATTACAAATATCCCCAGAGCAAAAGCTATTCTGCCTGCTATCATAGAAAGTATAAGACTTATTAAAATGGGGATTTTCAGTCGTCTGTAAAATAACCCTATGGACACCCCATACACCGGTAGCTCTAAAGCCATCAAAGGAACTGCATAAGGAGGTGGCATTCCGGTAAGAAGAAAGCTTAAAACTGGAGACAAAAAGCCAACTATAGCACCGCTTAAAGGTCCAACTAGAATCCCGGCAAAAAAAACCGGAAAATGCATCGGTAAGAAAATCCTGCCGGCCAATCCAAACTGATGAAATATAAATGGAAGGACAATGCCCAGGGAGATAAAAAGGGCACTCAGGCTGATCTGTTTACCAGTTAATTTCATTTTAACCCACAGGTGATATACAAAGAAGGTTTATCCACAATCGTAATTTTTTTAAATCCTTTCTTCTTTAACATACTCCTTAAAACCTTTTCAGCAGGTAAAATATCCTGCATAACTTCATTATCCCCGGATAAAAGATGGTGCTCCCTGAGTTCTTTCCTTCCAAGAAGATGGGCAATAAAAAGTTTGCCCCCTTTCTTCAAAACCCGGCTTATTTCTTCTATGGCTTTAGCCTGATTTTGGAAGTGAGGAAAAGAGGCAAAAGCAATAACATAATCAAAAGACTCAGGTAGAAAGGGAACGTTTTCTGCAGGTGCACAGATTAAGATGATATTTTTATTCTGGAATTTTCTTTTAGCCTCAAACAGCATTTTAGGTGAAAAATCTACCCCGAAGAGCCTCCCCTTTTTGCCAATAGCTTTCAAGATGAACGAAAATAATATACCGGTCCCGCATCCTAAATCCAAAACCTGCGAACCTTTCTTAAGCCTGAAACTGTTGATCAGTTTTCCCAGTTTATTCTTAGTCTCTAAGTCATAAAACTGACCCCATCGATAAGCATACCTATCAAAGTATTCTTTTTTTTAACATAATTAAATAGTAACGGTTTCATCAGATTTCAAGAGAATATCCACAATCTCTTTCATATTACTCTTTCTTCCTACTTTAAGTTTATCTGCAAGCCCATAATAGTTAAGGCAGGTGGAGCAGGAAAGTATCTCTATCCTTAAGTTCTCTAAAGTAGCAATAGTCTCAATATAAGCTGATCCCTCTGAGACCAGTTTCACCCCGGAGCCATAGAAGATTAATAATTCAGGTTTATTTTCAGAGCTAACCAGGGCTCGTAAGAAATTCCCCATTAAAAGAGTAGTTAATTCATTTTCACCTTGCCCCATTCTTTCGTTATTTATTACGATAATTTTTTCCATATAATATCCTTGAAGATATTTTTTTTAGGGGCACGGCGCGCCGTGCCCCTACACCAAAAATCAAATATGAAATTCTATCACGTCTCCATCTGAAAGAACCTCGTCCCGATGAACCATCTGTCCTTCATATTTGCCTTTACCCCAGATCCGGGCATATTTTAAATTGTGGGCAAAATCCTTATGAATAGCAAATGCGGCATCCATCAACTTATGCCCCTTCTTTAAAATCACCGGATTGGTATAATCAGGTGATTTTCCCGGGACTTTAGTATAAACTCGC
>JAZDLB010000170.1:0-3043 GCA_043802565.1 Candidatus Zixiibacteriota bacterium
TTTGCCAACTCTCCGGGAAGCAAGGAAACAATCAAACCCTGCACCTGAGCCCAGATCCAGAACTATCTCCCCTTTTTTTAAAGAAGCAAGAGCTACCGGGTTACCACATCCCAACCCTAAATTTGAGCCTTCCGGAACAGCCTTAAGCTCTTCGCGAGAGTATCCAATCTTCTGGCTGATATCTGTTGCCAGATCAGTAGTTCCACAGCAGGATTTGACCGGAGCACAACCGGAACGATCCTGTTTCGCAATTTTTGCATACCCCTCTCTAACCATTTTCTTAATTTTCTTCTTTTCCATTTTAAACCACCTTTCGTCTTATTTTGCTATAAATCTTTTGACTTGAAAACAGTGGGACAGGCATCTTGCCTGTCCTTTGTTCAACTCATTTACTCTCTAAAATTCCCATTCCGAAAATCTTAAATAAAAACGCATATATATCGCTTGATTCCTCGATAACTTTTGAAGTTGGTTTGCCACCGCCGTGTCCAGCTTTGGTTTCCACCCGCAATAATATTGGATTTTCTCCAGCAGTTAAAGATTGCAAAGTAGCTGCGAATTTTTTCGCATGCGCAGGGACTACCCGGTCATCCGTATCTGCACTGGTGATTAAAATAGGTGGATAGACTACCCCTTTTTTAACATTGTGCAATGGTGAGTAAGCATAAAGAAATTCGAAATGGTCCGGATTTGCTTCTGCATTTCCATATTCCGGTATCCAGTAGCGTCCCACAGTGAACTTATGATATCTCAGCATATCGATAACCGGCACCTGACAGATAACCGTCCCGAATAGCTCCTGTCGCTGGACCATACATGCCGCCACTAACAATCCACCGTTGCTTCCACCGCTAATCGCCAGTTTTTTTGAACTGGTATATTTGTTTTGAATCAGCCACTCAGCTGCAGCTATAAAATCATCAAACACATTCTGCTTTTTATCCAGCATCCCTGCCTGATGCCAGGCTTCGCCATATTCATCCCCACCACGTATATTAGCCACTGCAAACACCCCACCATTTTCCAGCCAGACCAGGCGAGAGATAGAAAAATATGGAGTGATACTGCTATTAAAACCACCATAACCATAGAGGAGCGTGGGATTATTTCCATCTAATTTGAGCCCTTTCTTGTGAACTACAAACATCGGCACCCTGGTACCATCCTTAGAAGAATAAAACACCTGCCTGGTCTCATAACCAGATAGAGCAAAGTCTATTTTGGCTTCATAAAAAGTAGTAAGCTTTTCATTTACAAAATCGTAGCGGAAAATCGCCTCAGGATAAAGAAAAGATGTAAAGCCGAAAAACATCTCCGTATCCTTACGGTTGCCAGAGGGCGGAGTCAAAGAGCCAATGTCCGGCAATTCGAT
Source organism: Candidatus Zixiibacteriota bacterium (assembly GCA_043802565.1). GTDB lineage: Bacteria > Zixibacteria > MSB-5A5 > MSB-5A5 > RBG-16-43-9 > CAZMZF01. Next base: position 1,373 of record JAZDLB010000170.1, read on the forward strand.
CTCCTTTATAAAGGCTCCATCCAGAGCATAAAGTTTCAACTGATGATGTGCATCCTTCGAAAAGACCACTACTAATTGGTTATTGACCATAGTGACAGAAGCGATTACCTCCTCTTTTTGAGGTAAAATCTCTTTCCAGTTTTGCGATGATGGGTTTTTGATATTGATCTGGACGATACGGCAGTGAGGGGCATCTAAATCCGTGCGAAAATAGAAAAGGGTATCGAGGTTGCTAATAAAAGTATAGTTGGCATCAGCTTTATCCAAGAGTTTAATGAAGGGTCTGTTACTTTCCACCTCGCGATAGTAAATCCGATTTTTAGGATCAGTGCCCAGCTCAACAATCAGAACCAGATATTTTCCGTCTTCGGTAATAAAAGGAGTAAAATCAAGCTCCTTTGCTTCTGGTTGCTCATAGATGAGCAGGTCTTCGGATTGAGGTGTGCCGAGTTTATGATAGTAAACTCTATTGTAATTGTATTGATCCTCCTCTGGCACACTACCCGGTTCCAGGTAACGATTATAAAAAAAACCCTGATTGTCATATTTCCAGGCAACATTGCTGAACTTGAGCCATTTTATAACCTCCGGGTATTCTTTACCGGTATCAATATTTAAAATTCTTACCTCCTGCCAGTCGCTTCCACTTCTTGAGAGGCCATAAGCTAAAAGCTTACCATCCATACTGAAAGCCGGAATAGTAAGGGCTATGGTGCCATCCGGGCTTAATTTGTTCGGATCGATAACCTCTTTTGGTTTACTGGTTAGAGTCTCCTGCATATAGAACACCGACTGATTCTGTAATCCATCATTTTTAGAATAAAAGTAGCGCTCAGCCCTCTTTCTGGGAAGGGTATATTTCGGATAATTCCATAACTTGGTCAAGCGGGCTTTGATCTTCTCCCTTGCGGGAATTGCATTCAGATAGTCAAAAGTCAGCTTGTTCTCAGCTTCAACCCAGGCCTGGGTCTCAGGCGAATCCGGGTTTTCTAACCAGCGATAAGGATCAGCTACTTTAGTGCCAAAATAAGTTTCCACCACATTATCCATCCGGGCAGGAGGATATTTGAACTTTTGAGCATTAGTTATACCGAAAAGGATAATCGGGATAAGGCAAAATGCAAGTAACGAAGAAAGAAAATAAATTTTGATATTAGTTATCCGTCTGCTGAATTTTCTTTGCATTGCAGATTCTCCTTTTAAAGATTTACTGACATTTGATTAACATAGATAAAATATATCAAAAGAGCTATATTTATGCCAGCAAAAAATGGAGAAAAAATATGGAGTGCATTGACCGTGTCAATGCTTATGCTTAGATTTAAATAATGATTGCAACCCTAACCCTTTCATTCGGGCAAGGGTCCAGTTCCTGCCCCAGAAAGTAGTTCGTAACGCTCGACCTTTGTGTCGGGCGATTATTAAGCTGGTGCGGGAATTCCAATTCCCGCACAAACTAAGACAGAAATAGGAGGGACAGGGATTGTTGAGCCAAGAAAACAATGGAGGTCTGAAGACCTCCGCTACAAAAACCCATAAATCTGTTTCGGGGCAAGGTATTGTGGAAATCTATCTAAAAGCAATAAGCGAACTCAATAGCACAGATGGCAGGAATCAACATATTTATCTTCAGTTTTAACCTTATTTTCTTTAGCTAAGAGAGCAGGACCA
>JAZDLB010000171.1:0-3965 GCA_043802565.1 Candidatus Zixiibacteriota bacterium
GGTGGCGGACAGGTATTCTGAGGAGCAGTATAGCCATAGACCTGCACATAAATCACGCCAGGCGCAAAACCATAAGCGACCACATCATACCAAGAGCCGCCTAATCCATAAACATTCATATAGCTACGAGACGTCCTGCCAGATTGGTCAAAGGCCCACGAGGGCTGGAACTGATAGGGAGCAGTTGGACAGCTGTTCCATGGGTCATTGAAGTCATCGGTATTGTTAATCACGATGACTGCGAAGAACGGCCCATAAAGACAGGCTTCTGGTGACGCGAGTAAATCAACATTTTTGCTTAAGGTGCCACCCACATGATTCCACACCGTAGGATTTAGCTGGTCACTGGTGTAGAGCTCACCCGAAGGATAAGGGCCGCCTCCTGAATAGTCCACTCCGTATATCCTTGCCTCTAATATAAAGGTGCAAGCTTCAGGTGCATTAATCATCGTTCTTACAATTGTAGGCCTGAAAGGATAAAGTGGATATGGACATACGGGGAAGCTTGCGAAGTTATCATCTAAATCCGTGAACGAAGCAATCCCTACCTGTCCATAACACCAGGGGTAGGCTGATCCGGCTGTATAGGTGTAGCAACATGGAGCCTTCACACCCGATGCCCTACAATAGAATAGTTCTTTCTCTAATGTTTCCATATCCTCAACCGGCACAAGCTCGCCTCTCCCTGCCACTACCATCTCTGGAGTCAAGCCCTTAGGGTCCAGCATTTCCTTCTGGAAATCTTCTGCAGTTGGACGGACCGCATGTGCCTTGGGCAATACCACCTGTGGGAATGCCTCTGGTCCTGGCTCAACTTTCTGGATCTGGGTCGGCTGTTTGGTAGCTTCTTCCTGCTTGGCCTTGCCAAAAACTAAGACTGTCCAGACCGTAAAGGCTAAAAGAACTAATAACACTATTAAAATACTTTTCTTCATTTGAAATCCTCCTTAAAAAAATCAAAGGTGAAATAAATTACAGGTTAACAATCTGTTAAGTCACTAAACCACCTCCTTATCATATATACCCTTTTTCCCAAAATCGAAAAATAGACAGTGTTAGCTGGAAAATGTGGTTGTAAGGTGGGATTGTTTCCAGCTAACTTTGGTGAAAAGGGTGCAAAAATTCCCTTTTACCAATTCTATGAGAACAAAATTGGTGTGACTTTATATGAGGTAGAAACCAACCACTCCCGCCCGGACAAGAGCAAAACCTGAAAACAGATAATTTGCTCGCTCCAGACGGAAGAAATAATCTTCTTGATTTTTTTTACTATCAGGGAAGAAAAAACTCAGACCAAATTTTTAGCCCGGAGGAAAAATCCAATTTTACCCTCTCCTGCTCCAATTCCTTAGAGCTTCTTTTCCCTCTACTGTCGTAAATTAATATGTTAAAAAAGAGCTTGTCAAGTAAAAAATTAAAATTTTTAAAAAATCTTTAGAGGTAAAATGAGGTCATAACCTTAACTAAAAGCCCAGATTCTACTTACTAAACCCAAAACGGACGACATCCGCCAGGAGCGAAGTGTCAGGAGGTAACTCCTGACACCACAAAAAACAATGATGCTATGCAAGAGAGAAACGTCCGACGTCCGCCAAAGGCGGATCGGACGCTACGGATTCTGTCAAGCAGTCCGCTAAAGACGGACATGCTTGACCTACTGTCTTCTACTGTCTTCCGAGCCTTGAAGGCTCGGCTACTGTCTGCCAGAGGCGGATTCTTCTGCTCGTCGAGGATGTTATCATCCTCGACTAAAAATTTAAACTTTGGCGGATAATAACATCCGCCAAGAGCGAGGTGAGTACACCAACGAAGAGCAAAATAAGTGTAGTTTTTGTCCCATCTTCCCCGTATAGATACAATATTTGGATAGAACTTCTTTTCCATTGATTTTTGAAACTTTTTAGGTTTTATTACGTTAAAATAAGTATATAATCTTTTTTCAGGAGGAAGAATGGAAGAAGTTAAATCGACAGAGATTAAAGAAGAGAAGATGGGGTTTTTAACCAGGATTTTTGGGGTCTTTTTTGAGCCGAGGAAGGTTTTCAGTTTTTTAAACCATAAGCCTACCTGGTTTTTTGCCTTTGTTCTCATTCTGATAATTGGAGTGATCATAGCAGAGATTATTTTACCGCAGAGTCTTCTTCAACAGAAGGAAATTGTTTCCAATATACCCAGGTTTTCTTCTTCTCCGGAATTGTTGGAGAAAATGACTGAGGTTACTACAACAGCGAGGATAAGCACGGCAGTAGGTGAGATCATAAAGACTTTGATCGGGCTTTTTCTTCTCACCTCCCTGGTTTATTTTTTCTGCAATATCATTCTGGGTGGAGATAGCAGTTACAAAAGGGTCTTATCAGTGGTAACCTATACTTCCTTCATCACTGTCTTGGGGGCGATCCTTAAAACCCCTTTGATCTTAGCGAAAAATTCGGCTGATGTCCAAACCAGTCTGGCATTGTTGATGCCAGAAGGTGATTTTACCAGGATAAGATTTATGCTCCTCTCGGCTTTAGATGTCTTCTCTATCTGGCAGTTAATCCTGATAGCTTTAGGCATTACTGTTTTATATAACTTCTCTATGACTAAAGCATCAATTGCTGTTTTCGTCTGCTGGGTGATTTTAGTTTTTTTGGGAATTGGTCTGGGTGTGATGGGGATGTCTATTTCCGGGGTGCCGGTAAGCTGGTAAAAATCTTTTTTAAAGGAGTGAAGATGAAAAAAGGAATATTTTTTGCAGTCGGGATAATGGTTTTCTTCTGGTTCGGCTTTTTAGCGCAGGCACAGGAAGTTCCTAAAAAAGTTCTTTCTATTGATGATTGCGTGAAGATTGCCTTGAAAAATAACTTTACTGCTCGTTCTGCTCAGGAGAATTATAAATCAGCAAAGTGGGAGCTTTTGGGTGGCTGGTCAGGTTTTCTGCCCACAATTGGTCTTTCTTCAGACTGGACAATTGGAAACGAATTTCCGAAAAAATTAGATTATGATGAGTATAGCTTCAATCTGGGGATTAATCAGACCATTTTCAATGGGGGAGCAAATTTTGCCAACTACAATTTGAAGAGGGCTGGCAAAATATCAGCCTGGGACGACTTGAAATTAGCCGAAAAGTCAGTGGCTTTAAGTGTCAAAGAGGGCTGTTATAATCTTTTAAAAGCCCAGATGTTATATGAAGTACAAATAGATGCAGTGAAGAAAAGCATCGAACAGCTTAATATGGCAAGGGCAAGGTATGATCTGGGCTCAGCTTCGCTTTCCGATTATCTTAAGGCTAAAGTTCAATTAGGGAACGACAGTCTGAATTTAATTACTTACGCTAATAACGTTAAATTAACCGAAGCTTCATTAAACAGTCTATTAGGTTTAGACATTAACACCCCCTTAGAGATCGATGCGAAGTTAGAATATAAAAAGTTAGAAGCTAACTTGGAAGATGAGACTAAGAAAGCATTGGAGAAACATCCCCAGGTAGATAAAGCTAAGATGGGAGTGAACCAGGCTCATTCCAGTCTAACAGCCGCACGTAGTGCTAATTTCCCCAACATATCTTTCTCGGGCAGTTATTCATGGAAAAACTATGGATTTCCTTCAAGCAGGGATATAGAAAAGATCGATTCCTGGGGTATAGGGATAAGTGTGAGTCTGAATATATTTGAGGGTTTCTTAACAACATCTAAGGTGAGAAGTGCCAAAGCAATGCTTAATTTGGCTAAAGAGAACTTAAAGCAGAGTAAAAGGGATTTAGAATTAGAGATAAAACAGGCTTATCTTTCAGTGAACGAAGCAGAACAAAAAATTCGATTGACAGATGAGGCATTGAAATCTGCTGAAGAAGATTTGAAACTGACCCAGGAAAAATACAACTTAGGTGCGGCATCTATCCTGGAGCTCTTAGATGCAAATGTCTCTTACAAGACTGCAAAAAGTAATCAGGTTCAATCCCTGTATGATTATAATTTAGCTTTAGC
>JAZDLB010000172.1:0-5401 GCA_043802565.1 Candidatus Zixiibacteriota bacterium
ATACGATGAGTGTATAAGGCTACAAACTATTACTCTTTCAAAGGAGGATTTTATGGCTGAGTTAAACGGTTTTATGTATCGTTATCCGCCTGAGGCGGATCAAAGAAGACATGGAGGATTAGGTTATATTACGCCCCTTGAAAAACTTAAATCTGTTACCGAAATTATGAAGTAGTACACATAGGCGGATTAACGGACCGGGCGAACTAATCTCTCCTTCAGGTTTAAATACCTGTGGGCACGGTTCGACTCTGCTCACCGTCCCTGAGCGAAGTCGAAGGGAAGGACAGTTTCATCCCGGTCCGTATAATTATAAATCCTTCCAATACAAAATACAAGGGATAGGGTGGGGTCATATTCGCGCTCACGATAAACATGAAACGACCATTTCCGCTCTCTGTTGGTCAGGAGACCAACCGGGCCCGGTGGCCGTAGACTTTATGTCTGCATTATAATGCTATTCATCCGCATGTTGAAGCTTGCGCCTATCTACTTTGAAGAGTGAACATGTTTTAGTGAAAATTCAAGCTTTTTTAATTTATGTCGACAATTTAATAGTTATTATATTTTTAAGAATTTGTTTGACAAAACGATTTTTTTGACGTATACTAATTAGCAAAGGTTTTGAAAAAGGAAAGTGTTCGATTTATTAGATTATAATTATAGTGACCACGAAAACTCAAGGTTTAGTGGATTTCGTGGTTTTTTGTTTTAACGTTATTCGGATGAAAGGTGGTGAAAAAGGAATTGGCAGAAGGTAAAGTAAAGTGGTTTAATGAATCAAAGGGCTATGGCTTTATTTCTCCAAACGATGGCAGCAAAGACGTCTTTGTGCATTATTCGTCTCTTCAGGGTGATGGATTTAAATCCCTGAATGATGGAGATGAGGTCAGCTTCGAGACAACTCAGGGACCCAAAGGACCACAGGCAATTAATGTAGTTAAAATATAAAAAATATATTTGACCGCATTATCAACCCTCCCGCAGATCTGCAGGAGGGTTTTTTATTATCCTTTTTTCCTCTCCTTATTAAGAAGAGGGATTGGGTGAGGTTTCTCTTGAATCCTCAAACCTTCGATTCTTGAATCCTTAAACCGCATTTGTATATTTGTTTTCCGGCACTGCCGTAATTTGCGTCCCGACCGGCGCAGTAGTATATGCAGTGGTAACCCTGGCTTTAACCCAGAACTTAGTCGAGTTATTCACTCCGCATTGCTGCCAGTCAGAAGGGACAGAAAACAAATCCTGCCACAGAATAACCAGTTTATTACCCGAATCTAAATGATAAACTCCAGAATAAGGAGTAAAGCTTTTCCATTCAAAACCATTCCAGTATTCCCATGCCACCTGTCCCCCTATCCCGGCTGTTGACAAAATGACTTTTACCTGATTGAATTTCTCATCCATCCCTAAGTAAAGCCCATCCTCTAAATCTTTGACCAAACTATTAGAGGTCGGATGAAAAATATCAGCCGGAGCAGTATTTACTGCTTCTGTGGTCCTGTCATAATATTTATTAGTTGCAGAATTATCATAGCAGAAAACTTTATCCAGAACCTTTGCCCCATCAACCAGAGGAGCCGGAGTAGTAAAAGAGCTTCCGGACTTATAAGCGTAAAAAAGCTGATTCTGATTCGCTCCCATATTCTTTCCATAAAAAACATAAGGTGTATTTCCGAAAAATTTTATTGCCGGACTGATTGGTAAACCAGAATCCACTGTAGATGCTCCACTCCAGGAGACCCCATCATACTCCCGGTACAAAAGAGAAGAACTCCCTGGGAAAACAATCCCCAATTTATTATCTGAAGAAAGAGAAACCTGAAAATCATCCTGAATATTAGACCCTGAATAAACCAGAACTGCAGAAGACCAGACTCCACCGAAAAGCTCAAAGGAACGGTAAGCTAAGGCATTCCCATCATCAGAATAAAAACATCTGATATATGGCGACTGAAAAATCAATTGAGAATAACAACTTGCACTGCCAGAGGTCAAAGCCTCGCCCGGGTCAGTTTCCCCTGTCCCCCAGGTTATCCCATCATCAGTGGAGGATTTGGTATGCACCGAATACCTCCCCGTTACTGAATCATAATAGCTCCAGGAAACCCATAATCTGTTAATCGAATCTTTCAGGATCGAAGGATAATAGTTATCCTCTACTGTACAAATATTTCTGATCGTACCGACGACCAAGCACCATTGGCAAAGGAAAGTTTCACCATCGCTAAAGCCAAACTGGTCTGTACCGTATAAGCTAAGTAAAGATTGCCGGATGAATCCATAAAACCAGAACAGGGGAAATCCGCAGAATTGGTAACTATATTTACTGACGAAGACCAGGATATATATGGAGGCTCAGCCCATCTGTAGACGATTGTGCTTGCATTCAGAGGATAAATCAAAATCGCCCTCCCTTTATACTGCCCGGAAGGAACTACAAAAAGCTTATTCTGGGTTTGAATCCCGCTCCCATAATAAGCACTAACCGTATCGATCAATTTTTGCATAGTTTTGAGCCTTTGTCATTCTGAGGGAGTCCGCCTTTGGCGAGACGACCGAATCCGCCTGAGGCGGATGTCTAATTTAATCTGGATATAGATTCTTCGCCCGCCTCTGGCGGACTCAGAATGACTATAGATTTGCATTTTGTATTTCGTAGTGCGACCCTTTTCCTAATAACGGAGACTACGTCTGGCGTAGCCACCGTAGGACAGAGTCGCTCAACAAAGCTAAAGCTTTGCCTGATTTCTATTAGCTGTTCGCTTTTTGACCTTAGCCTTAAGACTTTAGCCTATAGCCTTTAGCCTTTTATCTCCCTTCTTCTTTTCTTTTTTAACCTAAAACCAATAGCTTTTCTGTAGAGACCAATCTCTCTTTTCCCTTAATAAGTGGAACAGACATCTTGTCTGTTCTTTTTATCCCTTCTCCTTGTCCGAGAAACGGATCCGGAGCATGCCCCCGTAGGGTAGGATAGGAGAGGGCGAGGATGAGGTCATCCCCCATTTTTATTTTATGATTATGGAGTGCATCCAATGGATGCTGCATTGACACGGTCAATGCACCCAAAAGTAAGGGGCAGGCACAAGTGCCTGCCCCTACTATTCATCCGTCATTCGTCATTAGTCATCCATCATTATCTTTTATCTTCCTTTTCCCTTCTTTCCTTTGTCTTTTCCCTTGAACCTTTGTCCGCCTCTGGCGGATTAAACCTTTGAACTTTTCTTTTATGTCCAAACCGTATCCAGAACCAGTGCCGCTTCCTTTATCACCTTAGCATAAGCCACCGATTCAGAGATAACCGCCTCCTCCAACTTCTGCTCTATAACCTTATCATATTCCACCATAAGAGGCTGGGCTATTACCTCTTCAATTGCAAATCGATTATCCAGTCCGATAACTAAATCTGTAGGGACATCATCGCACCTTATCAAAGTCGAGCCCAAAGGAGAAACTAACTCTCCGGTTCTCTGAAAATTGAAACCTGCCATCGGATCTTTGAATTCACTCATCGTCAGGATAGTGCGCAAAAGGTTTTTATGACAGACAATCGTATTCATCTCAAAAGGGAAAAACTCATTCCATAAACTGATCAAATCCGAATAGAGCAGAGAGCCAGAAGTGGCAGTATTAAAAACTGTGGCAGAGTTGCTATTTCCATCCCCGTTGATTATAGTATTAACCACCAGACCCATTTTATCCGCTTGCAATCTGAAACCGATATACCATAAGAGCACCTTAAACTGAGCAGTTGTCCTGGACCTTAAAGCCTTATAAGAGGTCTTCAAGGTGACCCCGTAATCCGGGACAATAATCGTATGCTCCTGTTCAGCAATAGAGATAGTTGGAATATCCACCTGATCTCCTATAGGCCTCAAAGAGAGCTTCTTTTGCGAAGGTGTTACATTCACATAAAAAGGGGTATAGCGTGAATTGGAAATCTGAGCAGATGAAGCTAAAAACTTTGACAGCTCTGGCCTCATCTTCTGCCCCTGCTTTATCTCTCTTAGCATAAATTCAGGAAGAAGAGCTGGTGCGCCCTGATAGAACATCTCCACAGTGATAGGATTTCTCCCGCCTACTTTGACATCGTGGATTAAAAGTTGTCTTTCAAATGCATCTAAAGGTGAATCGATGGGCGATGGGTCATACTCCTCAGTCTCTAAAAGCTCAGACAAGCTAACCCCTCTATTCTGTGCCTCTAAATAAGTCTCCTGCCCCACTTTTAAGCTTTTAGCCCTGGCCAGGTCTAAACTTGCAGGGATTGGCTTCTCCTTTGAAGCTAATTCTAAAAGTTTAGCCAGGTGTGGAGATTTATCCATCTCCAAAAGCAATTTTTCTAATTCCATTTTTTCTCCTTTCGTTATTCGCGATTAGCGATTCGCTGTTAGCTTTTTGATTTTAAGACTTTTGACTATAGCCTTTAGACTTTTTTATAGAATAAGCGTACACTCCGTTGTCCCGCTCACCGCAATAACCGTTCCTCTAGCGATATTCCCTCCTGTTGGATCATATCCGGTTAAAGCTGGAGCTTGTTTTACTGTTCCGTTTGCTCCACCCACTACCCGATTACCCACCACTGGATAAGTAGTGGTAATTGGCAAGGTCATAACCCCTTTGACCTGAACAGTGGCCACCCTTTTGCCGTTATCCGCATCAGTTAATGATAAATCCACTAACTTACCTAAAACCATCGACCCATCTGTGGATGGACCAACCGTATTACCAGAGGTTATCTGCACTGTCTTTCCTAAATCCTGGTCCTTAAGGTCATCCACTCCTGCAGTCTGTTTGATAGAAAAAGTAGCATAGACCGCCCCGGTCGCCTCTAAATCCTGATCCCTTATCCCCATTTTTTCCTCCTTTTTTCGCTATTATCGACTAGCTGTTAGCTTTTTGATTTTAAGACTTTTAACTATAGCCTTTAGACTTTAGCCTACTTTTGCTTTTGAGCCTTTTTATATACTTTCTTCCTTTATTTTTTACCATTGAGACAATATCGAATTTGCAGAGTTATTGCGAGGAGTTTCGCCAAAGGCGAACGACGAAGCAATCTGCATAAAGTCAATTTCTTGCCCTACAACTTGAAATAGCTTTCTATGAAAGCTTTAATTTTATCCTGCAATAGTCTTAAAGGAGGTGGGATTAAAAAAAAATGAAACACTCCCCTTTATAATACAAAGACCCGACTTTACAGTTCTATGCTCAACCTTTCATAGCGGCTGTGGATTATACTAACTTCAAAAAACTGATTCCCCCGGATAAATTTGAATATGTGGATTCAACCGTTTTTAATGAAAGAGAGTATCAGCCAGATTTTAACTGGAAGTCCTTTAACTCCAATGTGGTCTTACGCTGGGAGTATCGACCGGGAAGCACTCTATTTTTGGTCTGGACCCAA
>JAZDLB010000173.1:0-2158 GCA_043802565.1 Candidatus Zixiibacteriota bacterium
TTGAAGGTTTTCTCCTCCTTAGCCGATCAGGTAGCGATCGCTCTGGATAATTCCTACCTTTATCGTAAAGCCAGAAAAGAAACCATGGAGAAGGAGATCCTCTTAGATGTGGATAGATTAATCTCCTCCTCTCTGAATTTAAATGAGGTTCTGGAGTTGATCTTAGATTCCCTGAGAAGACTCGTTAAATATGATGCAGCCGCTATTTTCCTGATAGATAAGGAAAAGAGGGAGGTTGGCGAGATAAAAACCAGAGGGTTCGACCCAGCCATAGTTCCGGATCTAAAATTGAAAATGGGTCAGGGACTGGTAGGCTGGGCAGCTGAGAACAGACAGACTGTCATCGTTCCGGATGTGGAAAAAGATCCGAGATATATCGAGGCTCGACACGAGACTAAATCTGAGATAGTGGCACCGATTATAACCGACCAAAGGACTATCGGGGTTTTCAATCTGGAAAGCAATCGGGTAAACACTTATGATTCTGAGGATATGAACCTTTTAACCGCTTTTGCCAGCCATTGCGCGGTGGCTATAGAGAGAGCCAGACTGCACCAGGAGATTCTGATAAAGAAAAAATTAGAGGAAGAGCTTTTAATTGCCCGAAAAATCCAGCAGAGTTTTCTTCCCTCAAAAAATCCGGAATTGCTCAGGTTTGATATCTCCGGGATAAATATACCATCTGAACAGGTAGGTGGAGATTATTATGATTTCATCCCCATTATTGAAGACCAGATCGGGATTGTTATCGGAGACGTCTCTGGCAAGGGAATACCTGCGGCTTTGATTATGGCATCTTTCAGAGCAAGCTTGAAGGCGGAAATAAGAAATAATTATGCTATCGGTACTATCTTTTTTAAGGTTAATAATCTGCTGTATGAAAGCATAGAGAGAGAAAACTACGTTACCGCAGTCTATGGAGTTTTAAATATAAAAAATAGAGTCTTCACCTTCTCCAATGCTGGACATAATCCTCCGATTTTGAGGAGAAAGGAAGGCACAATCGAGTATCTGACTGAGGGAGGAGTAGCTCTGGGTATTCTTCAGAATCATGATTATAAGGAAATGGTTTTAGGTCTGAATCCGGGAGACCTTATCTTATTCTATACTGATGGTGTAACTGAGGCTAAAAATGAAGATGGAGAGGAGTTCGGAACAAAAAGATTAGAGAAAATCCTTCTGGAAAACTATGCTTTAAAAGCCAAACAGATCCAGGATAAAATCTACCAAGAGATAAAAGAATTCACCGAGAATAAGCCTGAACAGGATGATTTCACGATGATTGTGATAAAAGTATTGTAGAGATACATCGCATGCGTCTCTATAGAATTAAGTGTCATTGCGAGACCCCGAAAGGGGTTGAAGCAATCTGCTTATTTTCGAAAGATTGCTTCGTCTCCAGCCTTTGGCGGGGCTCCTTGCAATGACAGGGTAGGTAGGGGCGAACCCATGTGTTCGCCCAAAATCATAAGGGCAGACACGGGGGTCTTCCCCTACAGAGGCGATAACAAAAATGTAACGTCTGACGCTTCTGTCGGACGAAAAAAATATACGCCCGACACAAAGGTCGGGCGCTACGACTTTCGTTACGTATCAAATTAGGGGCAACCCGTTCTTCGGCTTTGCTCAGAGCAGTGAGCTTGTCGAACTGCCGGGTCGCCTCTACAAGAATAATTAAAATGGAAGAGAATTTAGAGGAGTTTCTTCATCATCTGCGCCTATCCCGGGGTTTATCTCAGAATACTCTGGAAAGCTACCGCTTTGACCTGCAGAAATATTTCGAGTATCTTAAACAGCACAAAATATCTTCCCTTAATTCAGTTACTTCAGAAAAAATCAGCGGGTTTATCTATAGCCTTCGTGAGAAAGGACTAAAGTCCACTTCCATAAGAAGACATCTTTCAGCTATTAGGACTTTTCATAAGTACCTTTTGAACGAGGATTACTCTGATTCCAACCCGGCTGAGACTATCGACTCTCCTAAATTAGGCAAAAGATTACCTGGGACTTTGACCCCGGATGAAATGAAAAAAATCTTAGAGCAACCTTTTGCAGAAAATGATTTAGGATTAAGGGATAGGGCGATCTTAGAGTTTTTATATGCTACCGGGGTGCGGATCTCAGAGATGATCAATTTCAAAAAAGAGAGTTTTCTGCC
>JAZDLB010000174.1:0-3766 GCA_043802565.1 Candidatus Zixiibacteriota bacterium
ATCACCGCTCCCCAGATTATATTCGCTTCAGCTCCAGCCGCCTCCACAATCACTGAAGATGCTTCATTCACCTCGTACAGTGTCATATTCAATCCACCGGTTATATTAACCAAAACCCCTTTAGCTCCAGAAATGGAAACATTTTCTAAAAGAGGGCTGCAAATCGCCTTTTGAGCCGCCTCTACCGCTCTATTATCTCCAGTACCATAGCCTGTTCCCATCAGGGCATCCCCCATCTCTGACATAACTGTTTTAACATCCGCAAAATCCAGGTTGATCAAACCCGGGACAGTAATCAGGTCAGATATCCCCTTGGTAGCTTGAAGTAGAACCTCATCTGCATATCTGAAAGCCTCTAGAAGAGTAGTCTCTTTTTGCACCACTGATAAAAGTTTCTGGTTGGGTATCAAAATCAGAGTATCCACCCTTTGCTTCAACTCCTCGATCCCTTGCAGGGCTTTAGACATCCGTTTCTTACCTTCGAAATCAAAGGGTTTGGTAACAACTGCAATGGTTAAAACACCCAATTCCTTAGCGATCTCAGCCACTATCGGCGCTGCACCGGTTCCAGTTCCACCACCCATCCCTGCAGTAATAAAGACCATATCCGCACCATTCAATGCCTCAGCCACCAATTCCCGGTCTTCTTCAATTGCCCTTCTGCCGACCTCCGGAATGGAACCTGCACCCAGCCCTTTGGTAAGCTTGGCTCCTATTTGAATCTTCTGGGAAGCGCGAGAATTATCTAAAGCCTGCGCATCCGTATTAATTGAGATAAACTCAACCCCGGAAAGTGTGGCATCGATCATCCGATTGATCGCATTTCCACCTGCTCCTCCTACGCCCACTACCTTCATCCGGGCGTATTCCTGTGCCCCCATGTCTAATTCAAAAAGCATAACTGACCTCCTGTCTTAAAAATTTTTTAAATATCTTATAAATATTCTCCAAAAAATCCTTTTACCTTTTGAGCAACCCGATTGAAAAATTTACCATTGCTCATCTTTCTAAGCTTTCCCTTCTGCCCACTCAGACCATATATGACTAAACCGATTCCAGTTGTGTTTACAGGATTAGCCGCAATATCTAACAGGCCTGATACCCCTTTTACCTCTCCTTTTTTGACCGGCATATCAAAAACCTGTTCCGCTAAGTCCTCAACTCCTTCTAAAAGTGAACCTCCTCCAGTAAGAACTACTCCTGTAGCTAAGATATCCGCAAAGCTGGTCTTTTTTACCTCGCGAAGAGCTAAACTGAAAATTTCCTCCATCCGTGGTTCGATTATGGCGGCTAATATACTTCTGGAAACCTCTCTCGGTTCCCGGCTTCCAACTCCAGGCACCTTTATCATCTCCTCAGAATCAGTTAATGAAGCTAATGCACATCCATACCTTTTCTTTAATTCCTCCGCCTGCTCCACTGGTGTCCTGAGCCCTATAGCTAAATCATTAGTTACATTCCTGCCACCTAAGCTGATAACTGCAGTATGCCTTATGCATCCATCATAAAAAATAGCTACATTGGTAGTTCCACCACCTATATCTATAAGTGCGACACCTAACTCTATTTCTTCCGGGGTAAGGAGAGCCTGACTACAGGCTAAGGGTTCTAAAACTAAATCCTGAAGTTCATACCCAGCTCGTTTTATACTCCGGTGAATATTCTGGGCAGAGGTAACTGAGCCAGTAACGATATGCACTTCTACTTCCAATCTTGTTCCACCCATCCCCTTAGGGTCTTTTATTCCAGACTGGTCATCCACAGTGAATTCCTGAGGAAGAACATGGATTATCTCCCTGCCCATAGGGATAGCCACAGTTTTCGCCGCTTCTATGGCTCTGTCGATCTCTGCTTGACTTATCTCCCGATTTGGTCTGGTTACTGCTATTACACCTCGACTATTAATACTGCGAATATGGTCTCCTGCTATTCCAGCAAAAACTGCTTCAACCTTTACTCCAGCCATCAGCTCAGCATCCTGCACTGCCTTGATAATCGAGTTAACCGTCTGTTCCAAGTTCACCACCACACCCCGTTTCAAACCTTCAGCCGGAGCTGTTCCCAGCCCAACGATCTTTATCTCCTCTTCTTCTCCTATCTCCCCGATCACTGCAGCAATTTTAGTTGTGCCTATATCCAGACCTGCCACGATATTATCTTTTCCCATAGCCTACCTCTCTACGAGCCGAATCCCGCCTGAGGCGGATTATCGACTTCTTTTAAAGGCTTTTCTTTTTTCTGCTAAAAAATTTGCAAATTTATCTAACAGGGGTTACTCCTTTAAAAACAACCTGGTCTTTAAATCTTAAATCTATACCTTTATACCCATCGAAAACTAAATCATTATTTAGCCAGATAAATCTCTCAAACTTCTTTTGAAAATCACCAGCTCCAAAAAATATTTTAGTGCCAGTTTTTACTATGATGACCACTAAATTATCTTTATCCTCTAAATTCATCTCCGAGATCTTCTCAAGAAATGAAGGTTTTTCTTTTTTAACGATTTTATAAAAAGTTAATGCTGTCTGGATCTCCGCATCTTCTATTCGAGAATAAGGTTTAAGCCCTTGAGATTTAATCCCATTGATCAGGGGCAGATCATAACTGAAACTATCTTTCAAAGGAATAATTTCTCCATCAACCGAAAGTCCATACAGCTTAGGTGAAAGTTTTAGATTCATCAGCAGGTCCGGTTTTTTCTCCTGGACTTTTACCTGAATCTCTTGAGGAAAAACTCTTTTAACCTCAACTGATTTAACCCTTTGATCCTTTTCAACCCTTTTTTCTATATCTTTCAAATTTATCCTGAAAATGTTCCTTTTTAATCTTACTCCAGAAAGCTTTAAAACCTCATCTTTGCTTAAATCTTCATTCCCGGATATATTAAGAACTTTAAGCTCAAACCAGGGTGAGTTGGTAAGGAAAAGTTCCATTGTCCTTACCCATAGAAAAATGAGAGCTAAAATCCCTATTAATGATATTTTTTTCATTTCCCTTTCTTTTTCAATTCTAAAATAAGATTTTCACCTATTTTGTAAATATCACCAGCTCCCATAGTTATCACCAGGTCATTTTCCTTTAAGATTTTCAAAAGGAACGGAATTATTTCCTCTTTACGAGGGATATAGAAAACCTCCTTATGTCCAAACTCCTTTGCTTTTGAGACCACCAGCTCACCGGTTATCCCGGGGATAGGCTCTTCCCTGGCTGGATAAATATCAGTTACAATTAAAAGGTCTGAGTCGAAAAAGGATTTGCCGAATTCTTTATAAAAATCTTTGGTCCGGGAATAAAGATGAGGCTGAAAGATAGCGATTATCCTTTTTTTATATCCATCTCTTGCCGCCTTAAGTGTAGCCTTTATCTCTGTGGGATGATGAGCATAGTCATCCGCCAGCATCACTCCGTCTATTTCACCCTTTATTTCAAACCTCCGGCTAACCCCCCTGAATTCAGACAGAGCTTTTTTCATCTTCTCAAAGGGAATTTCAAGTTCCAACCCTACACAGAGTGTAGCTAAACAGTTTTTAACATTGTGCATTCCGGGAACCAGAAGTGAAATCTCCCCTAAATCTTTATCTCTATGTTTTACTTTGAAAAAGCTTCGACTCTCAGAAAACTGGATAGAATGAGCCACCAGGTCTGCTTGTGGAACAAGTCCATAAGTTACTATAGGTCTTTCAATCCCTGGTATAATCTCCTGTATAGCCTTCTCATCTAAGCACAGAATCACACTACCATAAAAGGGAACTTTATTGACAAACTC
>JAZDLB010000175.1:0-5567 GCA_043802565.1 Candidatus Zixiibacteriota bacterium
TAACTTAAACCAATACTTTAACACAATGAGGAGTAGATGAAATTAAGAAGCAGGCACCTTTTAGGTTTAGAAGGTCTTTTAAAAGAGGAGATAGACCTGATCTTAGATACTGCTGAAACCTTTAAAGAAATCCTGGAAAGACCCATTAAAAAAGTGCCCACTCTACGTGGAGTAACCGTAGTTAATCTTTTCTATGAGCCTTCTACCCGAACCAGAATCTCATTTGAGCTGGCAGAAAAAAGATTATCCGCTGATCTGGTAAATTTCTCTGCTTCTACTTCCAGTGTTAAAAAAGGTGAAACCCTTAAAGATACAGTCAAAAATATTGAGGCGATGAAGATCGATATGGTGGTAATAAGACACCAGTCATCAGGGACCCCTTACTTTTTAACTCAATGCTTAACTTCGTCCATAATCAATGCCGGTGATGGTGCACACGAACATCCCACCCAGGGACTTTTAGATTTATTTACCTTACGGGAGAAATATAAGAAGCTCGAAGGTTTGAGAGTGGTGATAGTTGGAGATATAAAACATAGCCGGGTTGCCAGATCAAATATCTGGGGCTTGAAGACAATGGGAGCCTCTGTCGCTGTATGCGGACCGACTACCCTTATGCCCTATGAGATTGAAAAGATGGGTGTAGCTGTTTACTCGAATTTAGACCAGGCTTTAGAGGGAGCGGATGTAGTCAATGTCTTGCGCATCCAGTTAGAAAGACAAAAAGGCGGACTCTTGCCTTCATTAAGGGAATATTCAAATGAGTTCGGGATAAACGCAGAACGGCTTAAAAGGTTAAATCCGAATTTCACCATAATGCATCCTGGACCCATAAATCGAGGAATAGAGATAACTCCGGAGGTTGCAGATGGTCCCTACTCAGTGATATTAAACCAGGTGACCAATGGCGTTGCCATCCGGATGGCGGTATTATATCTTTTAAGTGGAGGAGAAGCAAAGGTTGAACAAGAATAAATCGATTGAGGCTGAGTTAATCTTAGCAGGCGGAAGGATTATCGACCCGGCTTCCAAATTAGATAAGGTTGGGGATATCTACATTCGTGATGGAAAGGTTTTTAAGATCGAGACCAAGAAATTAATCCCTAAGAAAAAAATCAAATTCTCACCAGAGATTATCGATGCCTATGATAAAATAGTAACTCCAGGTTTAATCGATATGCATACTCATTTAAGAGAGCCGGGCCGGGAAGATGAGGAAACCATCTTCACCGGCTCTACCGCCGCAGTAGCAGGTGGATTTACCTCCATCTGCTGTATGCCTAACACCGAGCCACCCATCGATAACCAGGAAGCAGTTAAATTTATTTACGAGAAAGCTAAGAAAGCTAAGTGTAAAGTTTATCCAGTCGCAGGAGCAACCAAAGGACTAAAAGGCGAAGAGCTGACTGAGATTGCAGATTTAGTCAAAGCTGGAGCTATAGCTATCTCAGATGATGGTAAACCAATTGATAATTCAGCCATAATGAGATCTGCCTTAGAATACAGTAAAATGTACGATCTTCTGGTCATTTCACACTGCGAAGATTTAGCTTTGTCTTCAGATGGAGTGATGAATGAGGGTTTTATCTCTACTGTTTTAGGATTAAAAGGTATCCCCTCAGCCGCAGAAACGGTAATGGTTGCACGGGATATAAAGTTGGTTGAGTTCACCAGAGCAAAAGTTCATATTGCCCATGTTTCAACTGAGGGCTCGGTTAGCCTTATCCGCGAGGCCAAGAGGAAGGGATTAAAAATTACCTGTGAGGTAACTCCTCATCATTTCTCACTAACAGATGAAGTAATAAAGACCTTTGATACCAATTCGAAAGTAAATCCTCCCTTGAGGACCAGGAAAGATATTGAGGCTTTGAAAAAAGGACTGAAAGATGGGACAATCGATTGCATCGCCACAGACCATGCCCCTCATTCGATTGAGGAGAAAGATGTAGAGTTCGATGCCGCTCCTTTTGGTCTGGTGGGTTTAGAGACTGCTTTAGGATTAATAATTACAGAGTTGATCGAGAAAAAAATCTTATCCTGGGTGGAGGCAATTGCCAGGCTAACATTAAATCCTGCTAAGATTTTAAAATTAAATGCTGGACAGATTAAAGTAGGAATGCCTGCGGATTTAACTGTTATTGATCCTGAGATAAGCTGGATAGTTGAGCCAAAGGATTTCAAGTCCAAATCGAAGAATTCACCTTTTAGCGGAAGAAAATTAAAAGGGAAAGCTTGTTTTACAATTGTGAATGGAAAGATAGCTTATCAGATATGATTGTTGGTAGGGGCAGACCTGTCCTACGGATCCGTTTTAGGACGTGTCTGCCCTTTTAATACATAATAAATGTAGAGAAGTGTAGAGGCTGGGTTACCCAGCCTCTACAAATATAATAATAACCGATGAACATCATCACCAAATCCTTCAAACTAAAAACCAGAGGAAATACAGATATATTAGATGTCACCTCTGAGGTGCAGAGGATAATAAACGATTCCAGATTGAGCGAAGGGCAGGCAACAGTATTTGTTCCGGGTTCAACTGCTGGTATTACCACACTCGAATATGAGCCGGGCTTGTTGAAAGATTTACCTTCAGCTTTTGATAGGATTGCCCCTCAGGATATCGAATATGCTCATCATCTAACCTGGGGAGATTATAACGGCCATGCACATATACGTGCAGCTCTTCTGGGTGCCTCTAAAACTTTCCCCTTTACTAAAGGAGAGTTAATCTTAGGCACCTGGCAGCAGATTATATTGGTGGATTTTGACGAACGACCCAGGAACAGGGAAATAATCGTGCAGATAATCGGTCTGTAGAGACACATTGCCATGCGTCTATACGATTTTTTTTAAAGGAGAAACCGTAGCGTCGGGTTTTATGCCCGACGACGAAAAACCAACTTAATGTCATTCTGATCCCTTTAGGCGAAGAATCTTACGCCCGACGAAAAATTTTTCAGGAGGAAAAAATTGGATATTAAATTAAATTTCAAAACTATTGAATGGATAAAAAACAGGGTCAGGATATTAGATCAGACAAAACTTCCTTTTAAGGTTTCATATTTAGAATATAAAGATTATAAACAGGTGGCTAAGGCGATCAAAGACCTTAAGATTCGCGGTGCTCCTGCCATTGGAATAACAGCAGCTTATGGAGTAGTTATTGGAATGATGAATAGGAAATTCAAAGATAAAGATGATTACAACAGAAGATTAAACTCAGTTATCTCAATTTTAAAATCTACCCGACCAACTGCAGTTAACCTTTCCTGGGCTTTAGAGAGGATGAGAAAAATCGCTTTGAGATTTGAGGATTACGATAGCGAAAGCAAAAACAGAAGGCTTCTAAAAGAGGCTTTTTTGATCCATCAAGAAGATAGAATTATGTGTCAAAAGATTGGAGAAAACGGAGCAAAGCTTTTGAAGGATGGTTGCAGAGTGCTCACTCACTGCAATGCTGGTGCCTTAGCCACAGGTGGAATAGGAACTGCTCTGGCTCCGATCTTCATAGCTAAAAAACAGGGCAAGAAGATAAAAGTCTATGTAGATGAGACCCGTCCAGTTCTTCAAGGGGCAAGATTAACTACCTGGGAACTTCTTCAGCAGGGAATTGATACCACTTTAATCTGCGATGATATGGCAGCTTTTTTAATGCAGAAGAAGATGGTGGATTGTATAATCACTGGTGCTGACAGGATTGTAAAGAATTTAGATGCGGCTAACAAGATCGGGACATACAATTTAGCCGTGTTAGCCAAATTTCATAAAATTCCTTTTTATATGGCTGCGCCAAGCTCCAGCTTTGACAATTCAATGGAAAGTGGAGATAAAATAAAAATTGAAGAAAGGTCTTCTGAGGAGGTTACTAATTTCCAGGGCAGAAGAATCGCACCAGAAAATGTTAAAGCCATTTCCCCCGCGTTTGATGTTACTCCAGCTAACTTAATTACTGCCATAATTACCGAGAAGGGGATTATCAAGGGCAAAAGAAAAGATTAATTTACATCTGTCATTGCGAGTCCGCCTTTGGCGAGACTAAGCAATCTGTTGACCCCCCTTAGGGAGATTGCTTCGTCGGCCAAATGACCTCCTCGCAATGACAGAGAGTAGTTTTTCGTAGGGCAACCCTTCAGGGTTGCTTATTTTCGCTTTTCTGGCCGATAAAAGCTTTACGACCTGTCTGGAAGACTTTTTTCAGGCTCAAAAAATCTCGATTATATACCAGAATCTGCACGCTCATAAGAAGCAGAACAAAATCTCTAATCAGAAGCTCTGCCCCTTCTTTTTTAGCATTGGGATCAGTGGTGAAACATCCGCAGGCAATATCTATTCCTCTGAGGAAATTCAGCGAAAGGGCGAGGGCGAAGACGAGTGAAAGGAATAAAATTAAAAGGGAAGCGCTCTCAATAAAAAGTCCGAGGATTAGAAATAGCCCACAGAAAAGCTCTATCCAGGGCAAGGTGATGGCAAAAATATTAATTAGAAAACCTGGTAAAATCCTATAATTATACACAGCCCGGGCAAATTCATCCGGATGAGCGATCTTATCCAGGCTGGCATAAACAAAGGTTATCCCCACTATCAATCTGAAAAGCAAAACCAACCATTTATTGCTGATTATTTTTTTCATAACAGACTCATTGAGATTTTTCAACCGGCAATCCAGCTTTGTTCCATTCGGTCCAACCACCGAAGAAGATCTTAAGATTTTTAAAACCTTTTTCTCTTAAAATACGAGCCAGGAATAGACTGGCTTCGCATTCGGTTCCATCACAATAAGTAATTATATTTTTATCCTTTGATAAGAGAGGCTCTATCTTAGGATAATATTGTTCAAATTCCTCAAAGGGCAAATTCAAAGCCTTGGGGATATGGCCAGCTTTGTAATCTCCCTCTAATCTGGCATCTAAAAAGATGGTGTTGTGAGTCTGGAAATAGGTCATAGCCTGAGTCAAGGTTATAGCTGGAGGGTCAGCTTTATCATAAGAATAGGGAACAACCAGACTATCAGAAAGAACCTTTTTGCTCCAGCTCCCTTTAAGAGAGATACCTTCTTTAGAGAGGGTATTATATATCACACCTATAAAAAGGGAAAAAACAACGATTAAAGCTGCCTGGAATAAAATCTTGAGAAAACTTTTTTTTGGGCTCATCTATCTGGAGATAATAGTTCCGCTAATCGGCAGGGTAAATCTCATTTTCTCTGAGTCCTGTCCTGTGGATCCATTGGAAAAATCAAGTGTCAGATTGGTTTTGAAAGGTCCGGGAGTGGCTTTAGGATTAATCTGGAATAAAATCTCAACCTTCTCTTTTGGGTTTAAGCTATTTTTGGAGAGTTGAAAATCGATGAAATCTCTGGGTTTTTCAACTACCAGCATCTGAAGAGGAAAATTGGATTTATTTGAAATGGTTACTTTTTTTGGATTTGATTTTTCTATTCTCAAAGAGTCGAACTTAACCTGCAACGGCTCGACCTGAATAAGAGGAAATTCATTTTCTATATTAACGCTGAAATTGATATCAGAGATATCCGAGGTATCGGTTGAAAAAATAGCCACCAACAT
>JAZDLB010000176.1:0-2592 GCA_043802565.1 Candidatus Zixiibacteriota bacterium
ATTTCTATGAGGTTTCCTACGGAAAACTAAATGTAGTTGGCGAGGTAAGAGATTGGTATAATGCCGGAAACTATGTTGTCTGGTTTGATTTTGAATCCCTATTCCCGATACTTGATCCGGTTATAGATTACTCGCAGTTCGTTTGAAGTTTGTTCGTTTGAAGTTGTAGGGGCACGGCGTTGCCGGGCCCTTCTTTTTTCTTCAGGGCTGAACCTAAATAGTTCGTTCCTGAATGGTAGAACAGTCATCTTGTCTGTTCATACAATCAGATAAGTAAGGTTTTATAGGATTAGCCTATCTCTAAGATAAAATAGATTCCTCGTATGTTTTACTAAAAGGTTCCAAATTATTCAGGCTCGTCACCACTTAAATTGTAAAAAGTTTGCCCGGAATATGAAAAACTCATTTATGGTAGAATTTTTAAAAAATAAATCCATTTTTTTATTGACAAGCTCAGGTGCAATTATTATCTAATTGGCTTGTGTAACTTTAATTAGTTCAAAGAGATGTATATTATTTCTATACAGTTTTTAAAACTATAACCGGATAAAAAATGCTAAATGATCTCTTTCAGGAAATAGATAAAGCAAAAACCGAAGCCCAAAAAAACTATAAAATGGGCAATATTAAAATTAACCAGTCTCAAGATGCGTTCGCAAAAGCCACTGCCTCTCCATATCTGATTGATTTTAAAAATATAGAGATAGACAAAATATGGTTGGAAGATTATTTCAAAAAGATCATTTTTATACTGGAGAAATTCGAAGAGGAAGATGAGGTCTTAGCAAAAAAATTGAAAGAAGGTTTTGAAAAAAATAATTTAGATTTAAAGGTTTTAGTAAAAAAAGTATTTAGCTCAGATTCAAATTATCTGATGACTTTAGCTCAAAAACTTGAACTGGGAAAAGAGGATCTCTATTTTCTAGGCCTGGAATTAGGTAAACCGGTTTACCGGGTATATGCGGAAAAGCTAAAGGGGAAAATAGACAGGGATAACTGGGGGAAAGGTAATTGCCCGGTCTGTGGAAGTCCGCCCGCCTTAGGTTACCTCAGAAAAGAGGATGGGAAAAGAATTCTGTGGTGCCAGTTCTGCGAAACCGAGTGGTCCTTTATGCGACTGAAATGCCCTTTTTGCTCGAATGAGGACCAGAACAGTCTAAGGTATTTTTTCACTGAAGAAGAAAGCTTTTACCGGGTAGATGTGTGTGATAGGTGCAAAAAATATTTGAAAACCATAGACCAGAGAAAGATGTCAGATCCGGATAAGCTTTTACTGTGCCGGGAGAGCATCCAGACTCTTTTTCTGGACCTTTTAGCTAAGAAAGACGGATACTTGAATGTCTTTGTCTAAAAATATTATATATTCACTTGTGAAATTCTTCACAAAAAAGATTGACAAAGTCTAAATTATATGAAATATTTAATCAGAATAGAAGGAGGTGATTAAGGTGAAGCTAAACCAAAAAAGCCTTTACCTACTCCTTTTGATTTTCCTTTTCGGATTTGTGCTGGTATTTTCACAAGTTAAGGAGTCCGAAAAGCCCGTTCCACAAAAGGAGGGTCAACCGCCGACCTTGTTCGAAAAGAGGTGTTCGATTTGTCATTCTCTGGAAAGGGTTCGATTGGAAGTAGAAAGAATAATCCGGGATATGCACAAGAAACACAACCTTAAGCTGACCGATGAAAGCCTTAAGGAGCTTGAGATGACCTTTACTCTGATGCCGAGAGAGGAGCCACATAAAGGACTATTTCAGGAGAAGTGTGCTACCTGTCACTCTCTGGACAAAGTAGTGGTTGCTCACCAGACCAGGGATGAAACGGAAATGAACCAAATCATCCAAAAAATGGCAGAGAAGAAAGGAGCTGGAATATCCAAAGAGGAAATTCAGAAAATTCAGGATTCGATGAAGATGCTCAACGAGATTTATGAACCTGAAATTGAAGCTAAACCCGAACAGAAAAAATAAAAATTAAGGAGGTGAAAAAATTTAGATGGGAATTTCAAGAAGAGGATTTCTAAAGATAACCGGGGCTAGTGCCAGTGGTGCGATCATAGGTACTTTTGGGTTTTCTACCAAAAATGCTAAGGCTCAAACCATCGCTTTGAAAACGAAATATGCTAAGGAGACCACCACCATCTGTCCATACTGTGGAGTAGGATGCGGACAAATCGTTTCAGTGAGTAATGGGAAGATAATAAACATCGAAGGCGACCCGGACCATCCGACCAATCAGGGCTCTTTGTGCAGTAAAGGGGAAGCCTTAATCCAGGTAGCGAATAACGAAAGAAGGATGACTAAAATCCTTTATCGTGCGCCCTACAGCGATAAATGGGAGGAGAAATCCTGGGATTGGGCACTACCGGAGATCGCCAAGAGGATAAAGAAGACCAGAGATGAAAACTGGATGGAAAAGGATAAAGAAGGTAGAATAGTAAACCGGACCGAGGCAATTGCCGGTTTGGGTGGAGCGGCTCTGGATAATGAGGAATGCTACCTCTGGAGCAAGTTAGCCCGAGCTTGCGGGATCGTATATCTTGAACACCAGGCGCGTATATGACACTCTCCCACAGTCGCCAGTTTGGCGGAAACA
>JAZDLB010000177.1:0-6280 GCA_043802565.1 Candidatus Zixiibacteriota bacterium
TTTATATCGCACTTTCACCTCCACTGCCTTCTTAGTTATGATCGGGGTCTCCTCTATCGCCCTAGTAGTTGGAGGAATAGTTATAATGAACATTATGCTGGTCTCAGTCACGGAGAGGACCAGGGAGATCGGTATCCGTAAAGCAGTGGGCGCTAAAAAGAAGAATATCCTCTGGCAGTTTTTAGTTGAAGCGGTAACCTTAGCCTTAGTCGGAGGATTAATCGGCATTATCTTGGGCGGTATAATCGCCAAAGTAGTGGCAGCTTTCACCCCCCTTCCCGCATCTATTGAGGCCTGGTCGGTCATAACCGGAGTAATCATCGCTACCTCAGTCGGGCTTTTCTTCGGGATATTTCCGGCGATGAAAGCTGCTAAGTTGGACCCGATAGTATGCCTGAGGTATGAATAGGTGTTAGGTAATAGGTAAAAGATTATTGAAGGATAGAGAAGATGAATCTATTTGAGATAAGAGAAGGTATTTTGATGGCCTGGGCTTCGCTGAAGGCCAATAAAATGCGCTCCTTTTTAACTATCCTGGGTGTGCTGATCGGGGTGACTGCGGTTATAGGAATGGTCTCAATCATCCAGGGTTTGAATAACAGCATGGCGCAACAGATAGAATCCTTAGGCTCAAATGTCATTTATGTTACTAAAGAGAAGATTGGAATCCGTATGGGTCGTATCCCTGAGGAGGAAAGGAATCGCAAGCCAATCACTTTTGAGGATGCTATGGCTGTAAGGGAATACTGTCCTTCGATAAGCGAGGTCTCTCCTCAGAATTGGGGACCCGGACCCAAAATTATAAAATTCGGGAAAGAAGAGGTAACCAGTTTCGAGCTGACCGGAGTTATGCCGGAATATGAGGTGGTCAATAACAATTTTATAGCTGAGGGAAGGTTTTTCACTGATTCGGACATAAAATATAAAGCTGACGTAATTGTCTTAGGGCCAGACGTGAAAGAGAAACTATTTCCTTTTCAAGACCCGATTGGTAAAGAGATATTAATGGGAGGGGCAAACTTTTCACCTAAGAAGTTTACAGTCGTAGGAGTGATGGAGAAAAGACCTAACCTTTTAGGTGGAAGCATGAACAATTTTGTTCTTCTACCTTATTGGACTTACAAAGAACTTTATCCAGAGGAGAAGGAGCTACTCTTAGTTGCCAGGCCTAAATCACCTGAGCTTATGTCTAAGGCGATTGATGAGATAACTGAACTGATGAGAAGAAGAAGAGCTGTCCCTCCCGATAAACCGAATGATTTCGCCGTCTCCACTCAGGATGACCTGATGAATATCTATAACCAGATCACCAGTGCCATCTATTTAGTGATGGTGGTGATCTCCTCCATAGGCTTGTTAGTTGGAGGGGTAGGAGTGATGAACATAATGCTGGTCTCAGTTACGGAGAGAACCAGAGAAATAGGGATAAGGAAAGCCATCGGCGCTAAAAAAAGGGATATTGTCTGGCAGTTTTTGATTGAGGCCATGACCCTGAGTGGAACCGGTGGAGTTTTAGGCATAATCATAGGACTTCTTTTTAGTCAGTTTATAGCTCTAGTGACCCCTTTGCCTGCCAGCATCTCATTACCCTGGGTAATAATAGGTTTTTCAGTTGCAGTCGGGGTTGGGCTTATATTCGGCATCTATCCGGCTTACCGTGCAGCAAGAGTGGACCCGATTATCTCCTTAAGGTACGAATAAAAAGGCAGCACCAAATATAAAAGTGGGGCTTAGAGTAATTATAATAGGAAAACTGGTGTAAATTTTCTATGGATATTTCTCATAAGTTCAGTTATATTATAAAAGGAAGATTATGAAAACTAAGATCACATTTTCCAGATGGATCCATTTTGGACTGGTTTTAAGCTCTTTTTTGTTTTTCATCCCCAGGGCTTTTTCGCAAACCGATTTCGGATATCCGGAAGAACGTGAGGAGGTGGTAGTTTTCTCAGATTATGCTTATTTCTCTGAAAATGGTTCTGCCGGAAAAGAAGGGGAGGAAGATAACTGGAGGTTAGAAGTTTTTTATAAGGTTTTCAATCACCGGTTGACCTTTGTAAAGGAGCAGGATAAATTCAAAGCCAGCTATGAGGTCGAGATAGTGCTTTTCAGTAAAAATAAGCAGTTTACTGCCAGCTCGCAGGAGGAGGAATATGTGGTCGAGGGTTATCAGGAAACCCAATCCTCTTCAAGTTTTTTGATAAATCAGGTTGATTTATCTGTTCCAGCTGGAGAGTATAAGCTAAGCCTTAAACTAATCGACCATAATTCCAAACAGGTGTTGAAATCTGAGCAGCAGATTAATCTCCCTTCGCAGAAGAGTAATGAGCCGGTCTTCAGCGGCGTGGAATTGGCTCGAAGCGTGGAAGAAAATCAGGACTCCCCCAAGTTCACCAAACGAGGTAAAAAGGTTATCCCCAGCGTTTCTAATATCTTCGGAGATCCTGAAGATTTCCTCTGGGTATATTTTGAGCTTTATAATCTTAAAGCTACCGGACCTGAAGATCATCTGATAATCTACGAATTAGAGGCAAGTAATAAATCCATAGTTTTAAAGGATACTTCCCAAATATCATCTCTACCTATAATTGATCAGAAGAGCTTATATGATTTTAAAAAGATTAAGATTAGCGAAATAAAAGATGGGACCTATACCCTTCGTCTAAAGCTCTTGAACAAAGAAGGAAGGGTCAGAGCAAAAACCCAAAAAGAGCTAAATATCGAGTGGTCCCTACTTTATCAGGTGAAGAACAATTACCCTCAAGCAGTGGAGCTTTTGCGCTATGTAGCTTCAGATAAAGAGCTGAAGGAATTAAAAGAAGCGAAGGAAGAAGATAGGACCAAAAAATGGATAGATTTCTGGAAATCCAAGGATCTTACTCCAGATACACCGGAGAATGAGCTGATGGAGGAGTATTATAAAAGGGTTAAATACGCAAATGAGCACTTCGGCATCTACGATAAGGAAGGGTATAAGACCGATATGGGGATGGTCTATATAAAATTTGGCCCGCCGGATGAAATGGATAGACATCCTTTCGAGCTCAGCACCCGACCATATCTGGTATGGTATTATTACAGGCTCCATCGGAAGTTCCTGTTTATCGATGTAACCGGTTATGGAGAATATGAGCTTCAATATCCCTATGATGGCAAAAAGTGAAAATCGAATGTAGAAAACTTTTAGAACTTTCAATAAAAATATTTTAAAAAATGAGATGTAAAATGAAAGAACAGTTAAAAAAGAGGGTAGGATTAGCTTATCTTTTGTTTTTAGCTCTGATATTTGTAATTTCTCAGAGTCAGTCACAGGGAACAACTATAGACTCGCTTAAGATAAATCTGGATTATGGAGCTTTCAAATATCTACCAGATACAGAAAAAAGTTATGTGGAGATATATTACTCCCTGGAACAGAAGGAACTGGATTATATAAAGCAGGTTGAAGGATACGGAACAGTCATCTCCCTGGAGATTACCCTGATAAATCAGGCCGGAGAAAAAGTCAAGGAGAAAAGTTGGCAGGTCGGGAGTTTGGTAACAGATTTGGGAAAAATTGAAACCTCTGATGTGCAGATGATTGATATCTTGGGAGATACCCTGAAGCCAGGGATCTATTTTCTGGAGTTTAAAGTTATTGATCTCAATTCCAGTAAGGTCGGAGTTAAGAAGGCTCAAATTTTGATTCCAGATTTCGACGGAGGTGCTTTACAAATGAGTGACCTCCAGTTAGTTTTAAACTTATCAAGAGAGGACACCTTAGATGTCAAATTCAATAAATCCGGGATGAAGATCTTGCCGAACCCCCGGGGTGGATATATTTCAAAAACAGGGATGCTCTATTTTTACGCAGAGATTTATAATCTAAAATCTGATTTAGAAGGAGAGAAAAAGGGTTATTCTTTGAGTTTTTCAATATTAGATTCTACCGGCTCAAATCCCAAGGATTATGGTTATCAGATAAACACCAAGCCAGGGAACTCTGCGGTGGTGATGAGCGCTCTGAATATAAGTTCTCTTTCTCCCGGTAAATATTTCCTCCAGTTGTTAGCTAAAGACCTTGACTCTGGAGATGAAGTGAAGAAGACAAAACCTTTTCAGGTAGTATCAGATTCCACTTTTCAGGTAAGCGGAGATGAGCCTCAGACTGAAGAAGAGGCAAAAGATTTAAAGAAGATGCTCATTTATATCGGCAATAGAGATGAGCTGAAGATGTATGATCAACTGAATTTATCTGGCAAAAAACAGTTTATGATAGAATTCTGGAAGAAAAGGGACCCTGATCCTTCAACCCCCGAAAATGAGTTTAAAATCGGATATTATAGCAGGTGGGAAGAGGCAAACCGCAGATATTCAACCAGTCAGAAAAGAGAAAAAGATGGCTGGAGAACTGATATGGGCAGGGTTTATATCATATACGGAGAGCCAGACGATGTCGAAAGGCACCCTTATTCTATGGCTTCCAAATCCTGGGAGAGGTGGAACTACGACCATATTCAGGGTGGGATCTATTTCATCTTCGCGGATGAACAAGGATATGGAGTTTACAAGTTAGTTCACTCCCCAGGCAAAGGGGAGATAAGAGATCCTAACTGGCAGGAAAGGGTTGATACTGAAGGAAGCAGGGAGACTACGGAGTACTAAAAATAAAAGTTGTAGGGGCGGGGTTACCCCGCCCCTACTTTAGTAAGGATGATAAAGACCTTTAATCTCAGCAAGATATTTCAGGACAAAAAAAAGGGGGAGATAAGGGCAGTAGATAATGTAAATATCGAATGTAAGCCCGGGAAAATATTCGGGCTTTTAGGGCTGAATGGTGCAGGTAAAACTACCCTGATGCGTCTTCTTTCTACTGTATTAAAGCCAACTTCTGGAACCGCAAAGGTAAATGGTTTCGATATCCTTACTGACTCTCAAAAAGTAAAAGCCAGTATCGGGTTTCTCTCTTCTGATACCGCCCTTTATCCGAGGTTGACGGCAGAGGAGACCGTAACTTATTTTGCCAGATTGAATGGGATAGAGGAGGAGGTAATCCAGAAAAGATTAGAAAATATTTTCAAGATTTTTGATATGGAGAACTTCAGAGATAGACGGGTGGATAAACTCTCCTCCGGCATGAAGCAAAAGGTCTCTTTGGCACGCACCATTATCCATGACCCGGAGGTATTGATTTTAGATGAACCCACTCTGGGTTTAGATGTGATCACCTCAAAAAATATCATCCAGTTCATCCGCCAGGCAAAGGAAGAGAACAAGTGCGTTCTTTTCTCCACTCATATAATGCATGAGGCAGAAAAACTCTGTGACGAGATCGCTATCATCCATAAAGGGAGAATCCTGGAAATTGGCACCTTAGGGGAGCTTCAAAATCGAGCCAGACTCAAGGATTTAGACGAGGTTTTTGTTAAATTGGTAGGGAGCGTGAATGAATTTTAAAAAGATAAAAATAATCTATTTCAAAGAGATGAAAGATATCCTCCGGGACAGGAGAACCCTTATCTCTATGCTTTTAGTCCCGATCCTCCTTTTCCCGATTCTGATTTTCGGTATGACTTCTTTATCTATGATGATGGCTAAAAAAACAGGGGAAAGGGTTAACCCGATAGTAGTCATTGGAAGAGAAGAAGCTCCAGTTTTATTCTCCATACTCAAAGAGAATAAATCTTTTGTAATTGTTCAGGAAAAGGATTATAGTGCCGCCTTAAAGGATAAAAGGATTACAGCCGCACTGGAGTTCTCTAAAGATTTTGAGAAAAAGATTGGTGCAGGAGACTCGGCTCAGGTTAAAATCTACTTTGACAAGGCTGAGATCCAATCGGATATGGCTTCAGATAAGTTGGGCAATATTTTAAAAGCTTTTCAGGACAGCGTGGTTACAGAAAGGTTAAAAGATCGAAATGTTGATAGATCACTGCTTCACCCGGTAAAAATCAAAATGGAAAATCTGGCTTCCAAAGAGAAAATGGGAGGGTTTTTCTTATCGATGTTTTTACCCTATATGATTATGATTATGGCTTTGACCGGGGCGATGTATCCGGCAATTGATTTGACTGCCGGTGAGAAGGAAAGGGGTACCTTAGAAACCCTTTTAGTTTCACCAGCTTCTCGAGGTGAGATTTCCTCAGGTAAATTCTTGGCTGTTTTCACGGCCTCTTTAGTCACCGCTATTGTTTCTACAGTCAGTATGGTCATAAGTGCTGGAACAAGTTTTGCAAAATTCAAGGAGGCAGGAGAGATAGGTAAAGAGGCAATTTTATTCATCAGTCCTCTTTCCATTCTG
>JAZDLB010000178.1:0-5965 GCA_043802565.1 Candidatus Zixiibacteriota bacterium
CCACTAATAGAACTTCACCCTCCAATCCCGAATCATTGAACATCTTATCGAAATTATCTAACAAAAAGTCGAGATTTTTCGATTCATTATAAGCTGGTACTACTACTGAGATTTTATAATTATTCTCTTTTTTATTCTCAGACATAACTTTAATAAATATATCCCTAAGATTCCAAAAGTCAATCAAAAACCAGCTATTGATATATCGTAAATTCCAGACCAAATCTGTAGGGGCGAGGTAACCTCGCCCCTACAAAAAATCCACCTTTGTGAGAGAAAAAGTAGGGGCACGGCATGCCGTGCCCCTACACCTCGATTAGAATTATCTTTTAACCCCTCTAATCTGTTGCTTCCAGTATTCTACAGCTAAAGCGTTCAGGTTATATTTCCCATAAGGATGAAAGGTCTGGCGCCAGAGTGGGAATTCGGTATAAGGATGGTTATCAGTGATTATGGGTTCTCCTCTTACAAAAGCGGTCAATTCTTCTGGACTTAAAAGATAAAGGGCTAACATCGAACCCGGAGTAGGAACCAGATTATCCCATTCTGTCAGATCAGCTAAGATATCTTTGTCTTGATAGGCCTGGAGGAAACGCTCCGGGTTGATTTTCAAAGGCTCAACTGAGCCTATAAGATAAAAGCCCGGATATTGAATCCCTCTCCAGACCGTGGCATTGGGGAAAACGGTTTGAAAAGTTCGCATTATCATTCGCAACTCAGTAACTGTATGTGGAGGCACCCACAAGGACATTATCCCTCCAGGCTTGAGCCGGCTTCTGCACAACTCGAAGAACTCCTGAGCATACAGGTTAACCGTTCCAGCGCTCCAGAGTGGCGGCGCCGGGTCCATAGTGATCACGTCATATTTTTTATCCCGCATCAGAAGGAAATTCCTGCCGTCATCTACAAAGTGGTGCACCCGAGGGTCTGCCAGAACCTCAGGTCCGTCTTTATGAAAATATTTATAACATTCATAAGTTTCAGGCACAAGCTCCACCACATCGCACTGCAAATCCTTATGCACCCGGGCTGAGCGTAAAGTGGTTCCCATCCCGAAACATACCACTAAGATATCCTGAGGATTCTCATTTAAGATTAAGGGGAGATGAGCCATCAATTTAGTCTCAGTGCAGAGGAAAGTCATCCCGATTCCATTTATCCAGAGATACTTGGATAGAGGTTTGATTCTGGAGCCGAAAGCGGTGGTGGTGGCAGCTACACTCTCCTTATGATAATATATCTCCATATCTTCTCCCAAGAGTTTATAAATCTCTTTTTTCAGAACGGCGTAGAAAGGGTCCGGAGAGAAAATCCCCAAAAGGATAGACAAAATTAATCCGGCATAAACCGGTTTCAAATATTTTGAGCTCTTAACTCTGGCTTGACTGGTTAAGGCAATTGCCAGACCGATTACTAAATTCACACCAGCTAAAGCTAAGATCGTTCCTTTGGTTCCAAGCACCCGGATTAATATAAATCCGCATACCAGTGAACCTAAGATACATCCAAAGGTGTTCATGGAATATAGCCTGCCAACCCCGCTACCTACCTCCTCCTCCTTTTCCACATAGCTTCGCGACACTGCCGGGAAAATCAAACCCAGGACGAAAGTTATCGGCAGAACCATCACTGCTGGAAGCATAATGATATTAAATAGAGCGATCGTGGTGGACACTGGCTTAAATATGGTGAAAAGATACAGACCTAAAATACTGTAAAAAGCAATGAATACCTGAGCAAACCCGAAAAAGCCGAGAGGGTCTTTAAGCTTATTGATATACCCTCCTCCCCAGATACTTCCCAGGGCTACCCCAATCAGATAAACCCCTAACATCATGCTGAAAGCATAGATGGAGGTTCCCAGATGCAACTGGAACATTCGAGTCCAGACCACCTCATAGGCTAAAGCCGCAAACCCGTTCAGGGCATAGGCAACCAGCACCATCCTCCTGGTAAATGAAGAATAGGGGGAGATATACTCTGTTTTGGCTTTTTGAGAAACTACTGCTGCTTTAGCTTCACTTGAGGCAGGAGCGGCTTGAGGAATTTTGATGGCTGAGCTCAACGAAAAAGCGATCAAAGAGACTAAAAGATTAATGAAAACCCCGATAAATACGGTGTTCATTTCGCCAATTGAGCCCAGAGTGAAAAGACCGCTCCCCACAACCCCTAAAACCGCACCTAAGGTATTCAAGCCATATAGATTCCCCACTCTGATGGCAAAGGCAGTTTTATGGAGTTTGGTATGGGCAGAAAGGACCGGAAGGGTTCCGCCCATCAGGCTGGTGGGAACAAGAAGGCAGCCGAATAAGATTAGAGCCTGAATAAAAGTTAAGGTGATTCGTGCTCCTCCAACCGAGGTATAGATGGCATGATAGAGAGGGATAAGTTGACCAAAGAGAAAGAAAAGGACAATAGCAGTTATTCCTACTCCCAATTCTAAGAGAGCATACAAACGCAGAGGATTTCTATGTCTATCCACAAAACGTCCAAAAAGATAACTCCCCACTGCCAGCCCAGCCATAAAGGCTGACAGCACTATGGAGGTAGCATAGACAGTACTTCCTAAAACCCGGATTAAAACTCTAAGCCAGACAATCTGATAAACCAAACCGCTGATCCCTGAGAGAAAAAAGAGCAGGTAGATAAGTCTATTTTGATAAGTCTTTTTAGCCATCTAACCCTCCACTGAAACTTCGCTGATTAATCTGACCATCCATACCTCGAACTTAGAAAATTTAAACCCTATTATAATCTCATAATCATTTTTTGTCAATCCTTTTCGTCTCCAGAACTACACTTTACAGGCAGATTGCATCAAATTGTAGGGGGCGGGGTTACCCCGCCCCTACAGAAATTTCTGCATTCGCTGTATGGAAGTGTAGTGGCACGGCATGCCGTGATCCTACAGTCAATCATTCCTTGGGAAGCTCATACAGAAGCATTGGGTTGCCACGGATATGATATTCTTTTAAAAGTTTTGCTCTATCCATTATCTCTGAATAGGTCTCCTGAAAGTACTTGTCCTCCCAGCCGTTTTTATAGATCAGAAGATGGGTGGGTTTAAACCTCTCTATGACCTTATCCTTATTGGCAAAGTTTTGCATAAAGATAGCATAATGATGATTCTCCAGACTCAAAGAGGCGGCCCAGGGACCCGCAAGCACACTACCCGGAGGTAACCCGTTCAGATCTCTGGAGGTCTCAAATAGATCATAGGTCAGATTATCTGTCCATTTGAAATATTGCTTGAGATCGCTGAAGATGCTAAGAAAAAGGAGGAGAACTATCAGGAGATATTTTAAACTCTTGGGAAAACTTAGCCCCTCTCTTAATCTCTTAGTTCTGGAGAGCAAGAAAAAGATTAAAATCGCTATTCCGCTCCACAGGATCGAAGCCCTCAGTAACTCAGGATAATTCTGAATAAATTCCCACCTGCTCATAAACCAGGTTCTAACATCCTGGGTAAAATTGGAGACCAGCGGATAGAAAGACTGGTAGTGTTCAATCAAATAGAGGTTCAGAGTGTAGAACAGTCCATAAAAAAACAGGATCAAAATAGCCCCGCCAGGCAAAAGACTTGCCCAGCTCATTTTCTTCCTGAAACCTATTTTTTGTGCCTGAATTAATCTTTCCATCCCGTATCCTGCCAGGATTGCCAGGGGAGGGAGCAAAATCATTTGATAACGAATCGGATGATAAAAATTATAACAAAGGCCCAAAACGCCAAGTAAAAGCCAGAACACACAAAGAGTATCCAGACGAAAACTGGAATTTTTCAAATTCTCTTTCCATCTACCTAAGAAATAAAATATATAGAGAAAGGCGAGGACAAAAAGATAAAAAGCCCTGGGGTAAAGTTTATCACTTGTTCCTAAGTTAAGGAGATTGCGAATAAATTCTCCTAAATTACCCGGATGCCCCCCAGCCGATTTCACCGAAACCGCTACGAAATAGGTGATCAAAGGGGTTTTAAAGGGAAGAAAGATCGTAAAAAACCAGATGAGAACTGCCAATAAAAACCCTCCAGCATAAAGGAGTAAAGAGCGAAAAATCATCTTATTTTTCTCCGGACTTCTGGAAGAGAACCCCCATCTGAAGATCTCAAACCCTGTCACCAGGATAATGGGCAAGCCGATTATCTTGATATACAGGACTGAGATCGCAGAGGAGAAACCACACAGTAAAAGATACCATCTCTTTTTTTCTCCTGATTGCAGGAAGAAGAGTGAAAGGATAAGGAAGAAATTAAGGCTGGTCTCTTCTAAGGCTAATCGATTATGCATAACGAAAAGATAGCTGGTCGTCAGAAAAAAAGCACCGAGCAGAGCGGCTTTTAAACTTCCCTCTTTTTTAAGAATTAGAAATACAAGAAGAATTGTCCCTAAACTTAGGAAAACGGGCAGAATCCTTATCTGAATAAAACCTGTGCCGAAGAGGCTGAAAATAAGATAATAGAGCACCGATAAGAGAGGAGAGACCCCCATTCGAAAAATGTCATCCATAAGCCATCTCCCCCAGAATAGCATATTCCGGGCATTGATGCTTATCGCTCCCTCATCCGTGAACGGGCCCAAGCTCCAGGAGAGATCATAAGGCGGGTCTGCTCTCAGGTGATTTAATCTCAGGTAGGCTCCAACCAACAACAAAACGAATAAGAGTAGATAATAATATTTTGCCTGGAGTAGATCTTCAAATTTCCCTTTTTTTAATTCTACCTCAGCTTTAACGGTTTTTTTCTTCTTTACCATAACTAAAAGGTTTAAGCGTGAAACAGTCGACAATGGATTAGACCCAGCTTATCCAGAGCAAATCTGAATACGGTCCAGAGCGTTTTAAATCCGTAGATCAAAGAGACTCTGAAATTGACTGAAGAAGCCTCTTTAAAATATTTAGTACTTACTGGAACCTCTGCGATCCTTAGTTTAAAAGCCACCGCCTGGGCTATTATCTGAGAATCGAACACAAAATCGTTAGAGTTTCGTAGGAAAGGAACTTTTTCCAGGAAGCTCCGGCTATAAGCCCGATACCCCGTATGCATCTCCGAGAGGTTCTGTCCTAAAATTAAATTCTCGATTGCAGTCAGAAATCTATTAGCTAAAAATTTATATAAAGGCATACCCCCTTTGAGCGCCCCACCCTTCTGTCTGAACCTTGAACCTAAAACAAAATCAGCCTCACCTTTTCTTATAGGCTCAATGATCTGGGGTATAAGGCGCGGGTCATACTGTCCATCCGGATGAAGCATCACCACAATATCTGCCCCCTCCCTTAAAGCCTCCATGTAACAGGTTTTCTGATTCCCGCCATACCCCACGTTATGCGGATGACGAACCACCTTTAAATGAAAGTCCAGGGCAATCTTTACCGTCTCATCCTTGCTGGCATCATCTACCAGCAGGACCTCATCCACCACCTCAGAGGGGATACTCTTATAAGTTAATGCTAAAGTTCGTGCTGCGTTATAAGCCGGCATCACTACCACTACTTTAGGCTGCATAATTATCCATCCATATCTTTTTTGGTTGGTTAGGCCTCTTAAGACTCCAAAAGCCCATTATATCACCAGTATTAAAAAGGCTCATAGCGATAGATAATATAAAAATAGGTAAGAAAATAAGAGTGGCTACACCCAGGTGAAAAATCATCGTGGTTTTTCCCAAATTCGAACTTTTTCTCATCTCCGGAAATTTGATTATTTCAAAGAGTAGATTACTCTTCTTAAAGATCAAATTTAAACTGCTTTGTAAAAGGACATAAGGGCTATATTCTAATGAAAAGCGATCTCTTTTTACCACTTTAAATCCTGCCTGGCATAGCATTGAGGATATAGTCTGGGGCGTGAAATGATATAGATGTCGAGGAAGGTCCCAGCCAAACCATTTTTCCTTAAAGAGATCGATCAGAAAGTTGCCAGCATTAGGAATCTCAAGTATCAAAATCCCTTTCCTTGCCAAAAGTCGGT
>JAZDLB010000179.1:0-2465 GCA_043802565.1 Candidatus Zixiibacteriota bacterium
ACGGATCCGTTTCTAGGATTGAATGCCCCTGCGTATTTATTTTCTTAGTTGACAATCAAATAATTTCTCAATTTATTAAAGTTATAGTCTTACAAGGTAGCCGCAATCTTCAGATTGCGAAGGGATAAGATGGGTAATATCGTAAAGCTGAAATTGACCCCACCCTATCCCTCCCCTATCCTACGGACCCGTTTCAGGGCAAGGGGAGGGTAAAAAAAGAGCGCAGACTAAAGTCTGCGGCTACCGAATTAATCTCCTCTCCCCTATGTGGCCGATAAAAGCATTACGGCTCGTAGAGGAGAAGGTTAGTGAGAGGGAAAAGAGATAAACGATTTCACCCTCCCTTTATCCCTCCCATTCCTACGGATCCGTATAGGACAAGGGAGGGAATTTTGGAGTGCATCATCCATGATGATGTTGCATCCGTAGGATGCACTCCATAAGTATCTTATTACAGACTGAAGTCTGCGGTTACCAGAAATATTTTCTATTTTGCAATTCAGTCAGGATGTAGGGGCAATTCATGAATTGCCCCTACTTTTTCAAAAAAATTATGAGCATAAAAATCGATGGAAATTATGGTGAAGGGGGCGGGCAGATTTTGAGAACGGCTTTAGCCCTGTCCTGTGTCCTGCAGAAGGAGATCGAAATCTACAATATCCGCAAAGGGAGGAAAATTCCTGGACTACAGGCTCAGCATCTGACCTGCATCAGGGCGGCTCAAGCTATCTCTGAGGCGGAAGTAGAAGGGGACAGACTTCAATCTCAGATTCTAAAATTTTTCCCAAAAAAGATCAAAGGTGGGAATCTTTTTTTCGACGTGGGGACTGCTGGTTCAGTTTGTCTGGTTATGCAATCTATTATTATACCTTTAAGCTTAGCTGATGCTCCATCTGAACTCAGACTGAAAGGCGGAACTCATGTTCCGTTTAGTCCCCCGGTTACCTGCTTTCAGAAGGTTCTTTTTCCAATACTCAATAGCTTAGGATTGAATCTAAATATTGATATAAAAAGGTGGGGATGGTATCCAAAAGGGGGAGGGGAAGTAATTTGTCAGGTAAAACCAGTGGAAAAGATAAAATCGCTAAATTTAATCGAAAGGGGAAAGCTTTTGAAAGTTTCAGGGCTATCGGTTGTCTCCAATTTGCCTCTCTCGGTAGCTCAAAGACAAAAACAAGAGGCAGAGAGAATTTTATCCGAATTTGTCGTCAAGACCCAAAATCGGGGATCCGTAGGAAAAGAAAATAACTTTGATTTGGAAACTGAAATCTTAGATGCTCCCTCTATTGGTAAGGGGACTTTCTTTTTTCTCCTGGCTTCTTTTGAGAATTCACTTGCTGGCTTCAGCTCCTTAGGTGCTTTAGGTAAAAGAGCTGAACAGGTTTCAGATGAAGCCTGTAAAGCTTTTCTGGATTTTATGAATACTTCTGGTGCAATTGAGGA
Organism: Candidatus Zixiibacteriota bacterium; assembly: GCA_043802565.1. GTDB lineage: Bacteria > Zixibacteria > MSB-5A5 > MSB-5A5 > RBG-16-43-9 > CAZMZF01. The sequence goes on from JAZDLB010000179.1 coordinate 1,444, forward strand.
GCATTTAGCTGACCAGTTAATTCCCTTTTTAGCTTTAGCTCAAGATGAATCAAATTTTTCTGTCTCCAGGATAAGCCAACATTTTCTGACTAATATCTGGGTAGTTCAGCAATTTCTTCCGGTGAAGATTATAGTTGAAGGGGAAGAAAAACAGCCAGGTAAAGTTAAGATAATTCCTTAAGGGTAGCGGAAGGCCGTCAAGGTCTTGAGACTTCAGCCTTCCATTTTAACTTATGGAGGTCTGATCCGCCTTTGGCGGACCGCTACAAGCACAAAAAAAATAAAACTAAAATCTTCTTGATTTTTTCTGAAGATTAAATGATATTTCGCTCGTCTGTTTTTTTGCTCTATGAACTATCAACTATGAGCCATAAACCTGTTTTTACATGGGGCAGTAGCTCAGCTGGGAGAGCGTCTCGTTCGCAACGAGGAGGTCGGCGGTTCGATCCCGCTCTGCTCCATTATAGTGGACAGTGGTCAGTGTTCAGTGGTTAGTTAAGAGTCGCGTAGGGGTGGAGCTTGTTGAGCGAAGCGAAACCCAGATTTTAGGGTCTCCACCCGTTAGTAATCTTCTCAATTAAGAAGAGTAGCCTTGTCTATTTGCTTAAATATTGCTGAAGGAAATAGTTTGACTAAAACCGAGTTCAAGAATTTCTTAAGAAGATCCAGAGGTTCGGTTTATGAATGTGTCCCGATACTTTCCTTAGCTCTTAATAATAGATACTTTTCTGAAAATCAATTCAAGGAGTTGAATGAGAGTTGTTTGAAGCTTGCAAAATCTATTAGCGCTCTCATCAATTCTATTAAGTAGTTGTTTAGCATGAACTATGAACTATCAACCATTAAACCAGGAGATTCAGTCCGCCATAGGCGGACTGAATCTCCTTTTCCCGTGCTAGATGGGGAGTTAGCGGTGCCCTGTAACCCGGAATCCGCTATACCGGGATCGAATCCCCACCTGAGGTTTTCTACTCCGGGAGAGGGGATAGGTAAAAGGCGATGAAGGTCAGGTCCTGCGCAAC
>JAZDLB010000180.1:0-8408 GCA_043802565.1 Candidatus Zixiibacteriota bacterium
GTCAAAGGTCCTTCCAGGCTTAAACCTGTCTCAGTAACCACTTTCCCCTTTCCTGGTTTTCCTACAGATATGCAAGCTTCATTAATGGCTCTTACCTGCACTGCTTCAGGCTCAAGTTATATCAGAGAAACGGTTTTTGAAGATAGATTTACGCACGTGATGGAACTAAACCGGCTGGGAGCGGATATAATAGTTACTGGAGACAGGGCTACAATAAATGGTGTCCCCAAGTTAAAAGGTGCCTCAGTGATGGCATCGGATATACGAGCAGGAGCAGGCCTGGTTTTAGCTGGATTAGGAGCAGAAGGTGAGACTGAGGTTTTAAGGATTTACCATATTGACCGGGGTTATGAAAAATTTGAAGAAAAACTCTCAAAACTGGGAGCGGAGATAAACCGGGTTAAAGTTTAAAGATTCAAAGGAGAAGTTATGTTTAAGAAAATAATTTTAATTCTTTTTGCCGGGATAATCATCTTTTCTTTATCGACTTCCCCTTCTAAAGGTCAGGATGAATATTTCGGCAAGAACAAGGTCCAGTATAAAAATTTTGAATGGTATTATATCCAGAGCGATCATTATGATATCTATTATCACGGGTTAAAATCTAACTTGGCAGAATTTGCTGCCAAAACTCTGGAAGAGGCTACCCTTCCTTTAGAGAAGATTTTGAAGTATGAGGTGAAAAAAAGGACACCGATTATCCTTTATGATTCACCGAACGATTTTCAGCAAACCAATGTGATCAGTGAGCTGATCGAGGAAAATGTGGGTGGATTCACTGAAGCTTTCAAGAACCGGGTAGTGGTCCCTTTTAATGGCTCCTACGAGGAATTCAGGCATGTGCTTACCCATGAGCTAACCCATGCTTTTATCTTCGATATGCTGTATGGAAACATGATCGGGAATCTGTTGAGTGCAGAATATCTTCAGCTGCCTTTATGGTTTGCCGAAGGTTTTGCAGAATATTTCTCCAGAGGAGGGTGGGATATCGAAGCAGATATGATCTTAAGGGATGCAACAGTAAACGGCTACTTGTACTCTCTGGAGTTAGCTGGTGGATACTTAGTTTATAAAGAAGGTCAATCGGTGATTAAGTATATTGTCAACAAATACGGGGAGGAAAAGATCTCTGAGATTATTCGTAAAGGTAAAGGGATGCGCTCTTTTGAGAAAAGTCTTAAGTCAGCCATCGGGCTGGACGAAAGGGAGTTGAGTGAAGAGTGGATGAAAAACTTAAGGAAAGAGTACTGGCCTGAGATAGCTCAAAGACAAGAGCCCAAAGATTTTGCCAAACAGTTGACTAATCATCAAAAGGATGGCTCATATATGAATGAAAAGCCAGCCTTCTCGCCTCAGGGTGACAGGATTGCCATATTCTCAGACCGTAGCGAATATACTGAGATCTATATTATCTCCGCAGTTAATGGGAAGGTGATCGAGAAGGTGGTCAAAGGTGAAAGATCAGGCGATTTAGAATCTTTACATTCCTATGTGAGTGGGCTTTCCTGGTCTCCGGATGGAAGGGATATAACCTTTGTATCCAAAAGTCAGGGAAAAGATGTTTTATGTCTGGTAAATGTGAAAAAGAAAAAAATCTATAAGAAGTTTAATTTCAATTTAGATGCGCTTTTCTCTCCAGCCTGGTCTCCGGATGGGAAAAGTATAGTTTTTGTCGGGGTTACAGGGGGGCGAACAGACCTTTATTTGATTGATAGCGCAAGTGGTAAACTTGAGAAATTAACCGAAGATGATTATGATGATAGGGATCCTGCCTGGAGTCCAGATGGAAAAACTATTGCTTTCTCCTCAGACCGTCCTTCAGGAGAAAGTCAAGATACTAACTACCTGTATGGTTCTTACAATATCTTCCTCTTAGATTATAGTACTAAGGTAATCAAACCATTTACTCAAAGAGGGGAGAATAACTTTTCTCCTGCTTTTTCTCCAGACGGGAAAAGTATCTGCTTCAGCTCCACCCGTAATGGGATAAGTAATCTCTATACCCAGGATATAGATAGTCTGAAGAGTCTTCCCTTGACCAATATATTAACCGGCTGTTTTACCCCTTCCTGGTCTAAAGATGGGGAAAAGATAGTCTTCTCTTCTTTTTATAAAGGTGGCTGGGATATATTTCTGCTTAAAGATATTAAACCAGTTCACGAGGATGAGACACCCTTAACCAAGACCGCTTTTGTTCAAGAAAAAGAGCTGAAAGTAGAAACACTGCCGGACACTACCAAGAAAGAAGAGTCACAAAAGGAGAAAAAGAAACTTGATTTTAGTTATTATGTTTTCAAAAGCACCGAAGATGAGCTGGATTCTCTTTCCCAGATGCTGAAAGAACCAGAGCCAGAGAAAGAAACCCTGATTACTAAACTTCCATCTGGCGAATATAAAAAGAATAAATATAAACTTAAATTTACCCCGGATATAATATCTGGCGCCTTGAGCTATGACACCTTTTTTGGATTTCGAGGACAGTCTTTTATCGCGGTAAGCGATATTTTTGGAAATCATAATTTCTATTTAGCCACAGACCTTTTTAATACGGTAGACCAGAGTAACTTTCAACTGATTTATCTATATCTACCCAAGAGGATTGACTACGGGGTCGGGATCTTCCACACCAAATATTATTATATAGATTCAACCGATCGGCTTTTCTCTGACCGGATTTACGGAGCTACCGGTCTTTTATCCTTGCCTTTTAATAAATTCAGCCGAGTAGAACTCAATCTGACCCATTTTTCCATTGACCGTAAATATTATGACCCTAATTCAGAAGGTATTTTTGAAGATAGAAGTGTAAAGGTTCTCTTAACTAATCTCTCCTGGGTTAAGGATAACGTTCTCTGGGGGATAACTGGTCCGGTAAATGGGAAAAGAAGCGTCATCAGCTTTGAATGGTCGCCGGATATCTCTAAGAGGAGTATTCCCTTTACCTCAATGTGGCTGGACTATCGCAGGTACTTACATTTTGGCAAAAACAGGTTTGGATTTGCCTTCAGGTTTACTGCAGGGAGAAGCGATGGTGAGGAGCCCAGACATTTCTTCTTGGGTGGAATCTCTAACTGGATTAGCCCGGAGTTAGCAACCAAGAATATCTACGGAGTAAACGACCTTTATTTTTCAGGTATCGTAACTCCCCTCCGGGGATATGAATATTATGAGGTAGAAGGGACAAGATATTTTCTGACCAATTTTGAATTCAGATATCCTTTTATTGAGTATCTATCCCTGGGATTTCCTCCTTTAAGCTTTAGATATATTACTGGAGCAATGTTCTTAGATTTAGGGAGCGCCTGGAATGACACGAAAAGATTTAAAGGTGGAACTACTGAAAATGGTAATTCCAGGTTAAAGGATATTAAAGCGGGATTTGGTTTTGGTGCCAGGATCAATTTAGGTATATTTGTGCTGAGATATGATGCTGGCTGGAGAACAGATTTTGATAAGGTCTCTCCCAAACCGAGACATTACTTCTCTTTAGGGGCTGAGTTTTAGAAATTAAAAAACCTATCCCTCTTCTGAGGGATAGGTGAAATTTATTTATATTCTTGAAATTATTTCAGATCTATCTGGTTCTTACTGTCTGTCTTTTGCTTCCAGTCGCTCCTTTACTTAAAGGAAGATTTCTGAACCTTCTTACCTGTTTTCTTCTCTCGTATTTCTCAATCTCTGAGGTAGAATAAAGTCTTATTCCATATTCATTGAGTAATTTTTCTTTGGCTTTTGAATTTCCCTGGATTGCTTTTTTTACCAGATTGTGTATCTTTAGACTTCTTTTTGTTAAATCCTGCTTTGTTGGGAATTCAAGATGAGTCATCCCAGATGTCATTCTAAAATCACCTCTTTGTAAGCCTTATAATATCAAAAAGTTATATAAATAAACTCATACAACAACTTCACAAAATATTTATACGGAATAAAATTAAAATTTGTTTAATAAATTTTGTTTTAATTTATAAGGTTAAATACAGGCTGTAATCTATTTACTTACAACAAGTTAGGTCTTTGTGGCTGGGTAGAATTTGCTGAAAGTAAAAAATTGTTTATATGGGGTTCGGAACAATAATTTTTGGAAAGAGAAGAGACTGATGTTTGGCTTTCTTGCAATGATTGAAGGTATTTGGGTTCAATCCGCCTCTGGAGTATGAACTCTATAGCCTAACGTAGAGACGCATCGCTATGCATCTCTAAAAATGCTTGCCCACAACCAGTAATCCTTCCTTGCCCTCAAGGTGGGGTTTTGGGCGACCACCCCGATTAATCGGGATTTCGCATAGCTCAACCAGGATCGCTCCCCTACTAAAGAATCAAAAAACAAATGATTTCATTTGACATTGACTAAATGGTAAATATATTAAAAATTCAGTCTAATATCAGGAGACAAAAAATGTGCGAATGCATCTTGAGAAAAGAACCGAAAGTTACTCTTAAATTAGCAAAAGAGCATGGGCTTTTAAAAGAAGAATATGAAAGGATAAAAAAGATTTTAGGTAGAACTCCTACCTATACTGAACTTGGAATCTACTCAGTTATGTGGTCAGAGCACTGCAGTTATAAAAATTCGATTGCGATGGTAAAGAAGTTTCCCCGGGAAGGAAAGAATCTTTTAGCTAAAGCCGGGGAGGAGAATGCTGGAGCAGTGGATATCGGAGATGGTTTAGCCGTGGTTTTTAAAATCGAAAGCCATAACCATCCTTCTGCAGTTGAGCCCTATCAAGGAGCGGCTACGGGAGTGGGTGGAATATTGAGGGATATCTTCTGTATGGGTGCCAGGCCCATAGCTTCTCTGGATTCTTTAAGGTTCGGTGAGCTTTCTGATTCACGAGTTCGTTACCTTTTCGATGGTGTGGTCAGGGGGATTGGAGATTATGGTAACTGCTTTGGCGTTCCTACAGTAGCAGGAGAGGTCTATTTTGACGAATCGTATACTGGTAATCCACTGGTTAATGCTATGGCAGTGGGTATTGTTAAACCTGAAGAAATGGCAAGTGCAAAAGCTTATGGGGCTGGAAATCCGGTTTTACTTGTGGGTGCTTCCACTGGCAGAGATGGGATTCATGGCGTAACTTTTGCCTCAGAGGAAATAAGTGAGAAATCAGAAAAAAGAAGACCTTCGGTTCAAATCGGAGACCCATTTATGGAAAAGCTCCTCTTGGAGGCTTCCTTAGAGATAATCAAAGCTGGTCTTATAGTTGGAATTCAGGATTTAGGAGGAGCTGGGCTTACCTGTGCTACTTCTGAGACCTCTGCCCGGGGAAAAAGCGGAATGGAGATCGATATCTCTTTAGTCCCTCTTCGGGAAAAAGGGATGATACCTTATGAGATAATGATTTCTGAATCGCAGGAAAGGATGTTAGTTATCGCCAAAAGGGGGAAGGAGAAAGAAGTTCAGAAAATCTTTTCCAAATGGGGTCTTAATTCTGCAATAATCGGATTTGTTACAGATGATAAGATGTTAAGAGTCAAAAATAAGGGGAAAGTTGTAGCAGAAATACCGGCTGATACTCTGGTCTTAGGTGGAGGAGCACCGGTATATATAAGAGAAAAAAAGAAGCCAAAATATCTTACACAAACCTCAAAATTAGACCGGTCTAAGATAAATATCCCCAAAGATTTGAATGAAGTGCTACTGAAACTTATAAGCGCTCCTGATATTGCCAGTAAAAGGTGGGTATATGAGCAGTATGATACGATGGTCAGGACCGGGACAGCAGTTGGACCAGGCTCAGATGCGGCAGTTATAAGGTTAAGAAAAACCAATAAGGCTTTAGCTATGACTACTGACTGCAACGGGAGATATTGTTATCTTAATCCGAGAATGGGAGCAAGGATTGCAGTAGCTGAAGCAGCCAGAAATTTAGTCTGTTCCGGGGCAAGGCCATTAGCTATAACCAACTGCTTGAACTTCGGGAATCCCTATGACCCTGAAGTTTACTGGACTTTTGCTGAATGTATTGAAGGTATGGCTGAGGCTTGTAGAGTTTTAGAAACTCCAGTAACCGGAGGGAATGTTTCCTTTTACAATGAGGACCCGGAAAGGATTGTATATCCTACCCCGGTTGTGGGAATGATAGGGTTAGTTGTAGATATTAAAGATATAACTACTCAGTGGTTCAAAAAAGAAGGGGACCTGATTGTCCTTTTAGGGAAAAATAAAGAGGAATTAGGTGGAACAGAATTTTTAAAAGTAATTCATAATTTAACTAAAGGTGAACCACCGGTCTTAGACCTGGATTATGAAAAAAGAGTTCAGCAAGCCTGTCTTAAACTGATCAAATCCGGGATAGTCAAATCCGCTCACGATTGTTCAGAAGGAGGATTGGCTGTGGCTTTAGCTGAGTGTTGTGTGACCTCTGGAAATAATGCGATCTTAGGTGCAGAGATCAACCTTAAGGAAAATCTCAGAGAAGATGCTCTCCTTTTCGGTGAAACCCAATCCAGAATTATATTGACTTTAGAGGAAAAAGATCTGCTGGAATTAGAAAAAACAGTTAAAGAATATAATATAGACTTTATGGTCTTAGGAAAAGTTGGCGGAAAAAATCTTAAGATTAATAGCTGGATAGATTTGCCAGTTCAGATGCTTAAAGAGAGGTTTTATAATTCGATTCCGGAGATAATGGAGAAAAAAGTTAGATAGTAACCAATAATTTCCTTGACAAAAGTTATTACATCTTTAAATTAATCTGTCGATAAAATTAATTGAGGAAATCATTCCCTCTCGGTTACTCATGCAGAGAAAATGACAGAAAAAAAATTCACTCAAATATGTTTTTTAAAAGGAGGTGAGGGAAAAAGACTTTTTATTCGTCGGTGTGGGTACTAACGAAGAGCAAACTTTTTTTGATGGAACAAAAAATATGAGGAGGGATAAAGATGAAAGATTTTAAAAAGTTTTATTTTTGGGGGTTTTTCTTATTATTACTTTTAAGTTTTCAGTCAAGCTATGCTTTAACCAATTATGTTTTCTTCTCGGTTAACGGGGATACAAGTTTAAGCTCAATGGTCCAGGGCGATACCTTAAGCTGGGGTGCATACTGTGCCACCGGGGCACAACTTTACTGGCAAATCTGGATAGATATCGATCAGGATTCTATTCTGGATAATCCCGGGGATAAATTGCTTTACGAGTTCATCATAGCAGATGGTGATACATCCTCTCAAGGTCCTCCTCCGGATAACAGTCCTGTCCCGGATGGCTGGTTCATCTGTCAGCCATTTGAAGCTGGGATTGCACCGGCTCATTATATTTTCAAAGTTATAGATTTAACGGACAGCACCACTGCCCAGCGAGGAATAGGGGTTGCACCACTTCCTTCTCCACCTAATAAATTTACTGGATGGATTACTATTCCCGGGCATTCAGCTCCGGACTCACTTTTAAAAAATATCTGGGTAGAAGCAAATGATAGCATCTCAGAATCTGCCTTCTGGGCGGGCCTTTCAAATGATAGTGGTTACTATGAGATCAATGTGGGAAGTAGTGGTACCGGACATACGTTCTATATCGAATCTTCTGATATAGCTGGTTTTGTTACTCCTGCTCAGAAGAACAGAGTTGCCTCTGGCGTGGTTGACAGTGTTAATTTCAGCTATGAACTCCCAGCAGATAGCATATTCGGAGAGGTAAGGGATCAGGATGATTCTCTGTTAGCTTTATATCTATCAATCTGGTGCAGTCCAAGATTCAGTGGACCAGGTTATAAGGATTATCAAAGCACCGACGGGAAATATAAAATCTTTTTCGGCTCTTCAGAGTTAGGGAATTGGGAGATAGGGCTAAACTCAGAAAATCTGGCTCCAAATTATCTGGTTCCCAATAATTTTCAATTTGACAATCAAACTCAACATAGCATCGAACATAATTTCAACTGCCAGAGGACAGACACGGTGATCTATGGAAGGGTAACAGAATTTGGTGGATTACCCACTCATTCTTACAGAGTTCAAGCCAGATCTGATCAATTGCAGAGCTGGACCGAGACAGTTTCTGGAACTGGTTCGAATAATAATTTCACATTGCATATCTCCTCCCTGGATTCCTCTGGCTGGTATGTAGATATATCTACCTGGGATGATAGTTATCCTATTCCATCGGGATATATTCTGGAGGGGGGAGGAAAGTCGAATGTTACCCCAGGAGATACTGTAGTACTTAACTTCATCGGCGGGAAGATGGTAAGGGATACTATAAAAGTAGACCTTCCTGACCCGGGAATAGTTTGGGATTATGTCTGGGTAAACTTTTATGCCTCTGGTAAAAATTATGGTGGAAATCCTGGGAGTAATGGTGTTTATACTATCTATGTTGACTCTGGAAGCTATAATCTTACAGTTTACTGCCCAAATTATCTTTCCAATCCTGGTTCTCGAAATGTCGTTATTAGCTCTGATACCAG
>JAZDLB010000181.1:0-2869 GCA_043802565.1 Candidatus Zixiibacteriota bacterium
GAAAATTCCACTCACCGTCTCGATAGTTCTGAAATATTTTTTAACTTTAGCAAAAAATTCCAGGAAAAGGTTAAACCCGATTCCGGTAATCATAAAGGGGATACCCAGACCCAAGGAATAAGCTAAAAGCAGACCCATCCCCTGAGCCACCGTCTGTTGATTAGAAGCTAAGACTAATATTCCAGCTAAGATGGGTCCAATACAGGGGCTCCAGCCAAAGGCAAAAGCCAGACCTATAAGAAAAGATTCCAGAAGACCTACTCCTTTTTTCCGGGTGTGAAACCTTTTCTCATAATCCAGCCAGGGAATTCTATAAATCCCGACGAGATGAAATCCGAATATGAAGATTATTATGCCGGCAATTTTGTTGAAAATAGAAATCTTGGAGATAAGAAACTTGCCTAAGAAGGTAGCTGAGGCTCCCAGAAGCATAAAAATCAAGGAAAAACCTAAGATAAAGAAAAGAGAGTTCAAGCTCACCTTTTTGAGGTTTTCAAGCTTGTCATCTTTTTTTTGAAGCTCCTCTAAGGTCAGCCCGGAGATAAATGATAGATACCCCGGGATCAAAGGAAGGACGCAGGGTGAGATGAAAGAGATTAAGCCACCAGTAAAAGCGGCTAAGATAGAAACGTCGTTCAGAAATCCTCCAATAATTCAGTTCCAGTTATTAAAAAATACGGAAAGGGAGCAGGAAAAATTTAAGATTAAATAAATAAAAATGTTGGGATTTCATTAAAGAGGTAAACAAACTACTTTAAATTACTCTTTTAAACCAGTTCCTTGATCTTTTCTTTTATCATTTGTTCTATTTCTTCAGAATCGATTTTCTCAGCTATCTTCTCTGCTACAATGGTTGAAACCTCTCTCACAATTCTTGCGGTAAGCTTTTCATAATCCAGACCTTTAAACCCCTCTTCTTCTTTCTCCTCTGGGCTTTCCAATTTCATCTCCCGATAAACCAACGGCTCGTCTTTTTCCAGTCCCTCCATCTCCTTTTTAAACTCAGAGACAAATCTTTCGTAACCATACTCCTCCTCCGGAGCTGGTTGAGATATCCTCTCCTCAAGCTCTTCATCCTGTTCGACTTTGGGAACAGAAAGAAAATCTTCTGGCTCTTTTATCTTCTCAAATTCTGAACTTTTACCCTCTAAAGTTTTTCCCGGGGGTTCCTCTTTTTTGAAAAACTCCTCCACCTTCTCTAAAAATTCTCTGGGGGAAAAGGGCTTAAGGATATAACCCTCACATTCAGAGTTTTGAAATCCTTCCTGATTGATCCACTCTCTGGAATTTAGCAGCATAACCACTGGAATCTTCTTTAAAGCATAATCTTTTTTAAGCTCCCGACAGAGAGTAAATCCATCTATCTGAGGCATGGAATTATCTAATAGCACCAGATCCGGAGATGTTTTCTTTATCAGGTCTAAAGCCTCCTCTCCATCCTGTGCCAGGATTACCTCATAACCTTTTTGTCGTAGTAGAAACTCAGCCACGCTACGGATGGTCTGGCTATCATCCGCTATCAACACTTTATTGGGCATAAAAACCCTCCCTATTTATACTCCTTTTGTTCCTCTGACAATATCTGGCTGGCTTCCTCCAGGACCTTCTTTTCCTCTTTAGTCAAATTCTGATAACCGACCTGATTGATCTTGTCCAGTATCTGGTCCACCCTTTGCATCAGCCTTTCTGTTCGTTCCTTTTTTTTCTCAGAAGATTTTTCTCTCCAGCGGGAACCTGTATTAAATATAAATCGGAAAAAGTTTTTAATTCTCCAGTCCGCTTTAAGATAAATATATCCTACCACCATCCCTCCTAAATGGGCAAAATGACCGACCCCATCGCCGGTATAGCGAAAAGAGGCAACCAGCTCGATTAAGCCAAAAAGCAAAACCAGATATTTTGCTTTAATCGGAAATAGAAAATAAAGATAGATTATTCTTTCCGGAAACATAAGGGCAAAAGCAACTAAAAGCCCGAAAATGGCTCCTGAAGCCCCTATAGTAGCGGTAGAAGAGTTGAAGGATAAAAGGAAGCTTGCCACTCCTGCCCCGATCCCGGTTATGAAATAATATTTAACAAATTCCTTTGTCCCCCAGACTCTCTCGATATCCGCTCCGAAGATGAAAAGGGCGAACATATTGAAAAGGACATGAAAAAGTCCACCGTGCAAAAACATATAGGTGAAAATCTGCCAGATATACCCTTCCTTAACCAGAGCAGGTGTAAGCCCGAATATCCCTACAAGTTTATTCCCTAAGAAAAGCTGGGCTAAAAATATCCCACCATTTGCCAGGAGAAGTGCTTTCACACCTCGGGGCAGTCCCCCACTCCATCCCAAATTATAAGATTGATAATAGTTGCTCATAGCCACATATAAATATCGGAATTTTTAAAGAATACCTGATTGGTTCAGCCGGGATAAAATCCACCTCTGATGGATTTTATCTCTATGCTACCTATAATATATTTTTCAGAGGTAAACTCTCTATCAGCTTAAAGAAGTTCCAACTGCTCGATTGCCTCATTTTCTAAAAATTTTCTGGCGCCTTTCAAACTTTTCATCCCGCCCATATTATTTATGGTCTCTTTTATTGACTCCAAGCAGAATTGAAGGTTTTGATTTATCTCTTTGCTCCCGAATCTCAAAACTGACCATCCCTGACTGGCAAGGTAGTTATTTCTCTGATTATCCTTAAAGATCAGCCTTCTTTGAGAATGCCAGAGATCACCATTACACTCCACATCCATTTTCCCCTTTTGACAGAAGATAGCGAAATCCAGACAGTATTTTATTTTCCCTTCTCCGATAAGATATTGCCTTTCCGCCTCGATTTTATTTTTCTTCATCTCATACCAGAATTTTTCCTCT
>JAZDLB010000182.1:0-11088 GCA_043802565.1 Candidatus Zixiibacteriota bacterium
AATATACAATTCTAATTATACAAATTAAATTTTAGAAAGTTTGAAATATTTTTTTATTTGAATTTTACTTTTTTTCTTTCAGATATTTCTCCGGCTCCTTATCGAATCTCTGTTTGCAGACAGGTGAACAGAAATAATAGGCTACCCCTTGGTATTCACTTTTGATTGCAACTTTTTTCTCATCTACCTTCATCTGACAGACCGGGTCGATTGTCATAAATCCTCCTGAAATAATTATACCAAAGTAAAAGCTCTTCTCAAATCCTCAATCAGATCCTCAATATTTTCTATCCCTACGCTCAAACGTACCAGATTATCTGATATACCCAATCTTTTCCTTAAATTTAATGGTATGGAGGAATGGGTCATTCTAGCTGGATGGTCAGCCAAGGACTCTACCCCACCTAAGCTTTCCGCTAAGGAGAATAATCTTAGATTCTTTAAGAACCTCCTAGCTCCAGCTAAATTGCTTTTCAGCTCAAAAGAGATGGTCCCGCCAAAACCGCTCATCTGCTTTCGGGCTATCTTATACTGAGGAAAAGATCTTAATCCCGGATATAAAACCTTTTTCACCTTTTTGTGGGTAGATAAAAAGTTTGCCACTTCCATGGCATTAGCCTCGTGCTCTCTCATCCTCAAGGATAAGGTCTTAAGACCTCTTAAAACCAGGAAACAGTCGAATGGCCCGGGAATTCCTCCTACCGCATTCTGGCAGAATTTCATTCGCTCATAATAGTTCGGGTTAGAACTTACAATCGCACCTCCGACCAGATCACTATGCCCTCCTAAATACTTGGTACTGCTATGCACCACTACATCTGCGCCTAAAAGCAAAGGTTTCTGAAAATAAGGAGTTGCGAAAGTATTGTCCACGGCCAAGATCAGTTTGAATCTTTTAGAGATCTCAGCCACCCTTTTTAGATCGATTATCTTTAAGAGAGGATTGGTAGGGGTCTCAACCCAGATCATCCTGGTATTTTTTTTCAAAACTTTTAAAATATTTTCCGGGAAGGTTAAATCAACATAAGAAAATTCCAACCCGTAGTCTTTGTAAACTTTTTCAAATAACCTGTAGGTTCCGCCATACAGATCATCGCAAGCTATAACATGGTCTTTAGCTTTCAAAAGATTCATCACCGTGGAGATGGCTGCCATCCCGGAGGAGAAAGCCAGTCCAAATCTTGCCTCCTCTAAGGAAGCCAGGCATTTCTCTAAGGCAGTTCTGGTAGGATTGGAGGTGCGGGAGTATTCATAACCCTTATGTTTACCTGGAGCTTTCTGCACATAGGTTGAGGTCTGATAGATCGGGACGATGATAGCCCCGGTGGCTTTATCCGGCTCCTGTCCTATATGAATTGCCCTGGTCTCGAATTTCATCATAAAAAATTGCTCCTCTTACCCCCTTTTAAAAACTATCAAGTTTGAAGTTAAAAGGTTTAATCTAAAAATCCGTTATCTTTCATCCATTTGTCTGAATAGATTTTGCTTAAATAACGGTCGCCTGAGTCTGGCAGGATAGTCACAATTATTTTCTCTTTTCCCACCTTCTTGGCTAAATCCACCGCCACTTTTGCAGCTGAGCCGCTCGAGCCTCCTACGAAAAGCCCCTCCTCTTTTGTCAGCCGGCGAGCCATTAAAAAAGATTCCTTATCATTCACCTGATAAATATCATCTAGGATGGAGAAATCAACATTCTCCACTACCATATCCTCACCAATCCCTTCCACCTTATAGACCTTTGGCTCAATAAGTTTCTTATGCTTGAAATAATCATAATAAACCGAGCCAATTGGATCAACTGCAATAATTTTTATATCGGGCTTTTTCTCCTTTAGAAATTTACCTGCTCCAGACAAAGTCCCGCCGGTCCCAATGCCTGCTACGAAATAATCTATCTTCCCTTCAGTCTGTTCCCAGAGCTCAGGTCCAGTTGTATAATAATGAGATTCGGTATTTTTTAGATTATGATATTGATTTAAGTAAAAAGAATTCGGAGTCTCCCGGGCAATCCTTTTTGCAGTCTCATAATAGCTTAAAGGCGAATCTGGAGGAACATCCGTAGGGGTTACAATCACCTCAGCCCCAAAGGCTTTCAATAGGTCAATCTTTTCCTGGCTCATTTTGTCCGGGATAGTAAATATGGCTTTATATCCTTTAATGGCTGATATAATAGCCACTCCAATCCCTGTATTTCCTGAGGTATTTTCAACAATCGTTCCTCCTGGCTTTAGTAATCCCTTTTTCTCAGCATCCTCAATTATATAAAGAGCCATTCGATCCTTAATGCTCCCCCCGGGATTCATAAACTCAGCTTTAGCTAAAACCGTGGCTGAGTTTTCACCCACTATTTTCCTCAGTTTAACTAAAGGTGTATTTCCTATGGCTCTGGATATATCAGGAATAATCTGCATTTCTGTAGTAGAAGTTTTTAGATGGAACGGTTGGGACATCTCCTGAAAACTGGCATGTTCTTGGAGCTTTCTACGGTTATCTGTCTTTCTATCTTTTCACCATTTCGCAACAAGAGGAGTTTGACCTTGGAGCCGATGGGAGATATAGAGATCATCTTCCTGAACTCTAAATCATTTCTTACTTTTTTCCCCTCAAACTCTATGATACCATCTCCCGCCTTTACCCCCTCCTTGAAAGCAGGTCCATCTTTAAATACCTCAGTCACCAGAACCCCTGGCCCACCTTTGGAGAAAGTTTCTTTCCCCCTGGCACATCTTCTCTCAGTGAAAACCCCTATCCATCCCCTCTTCACTTCTCCATTTTCTTTGAGGATCTTCGCCACTGTCCCACAGGTAGAGGCTGGCAGTATAAGGATTATACTCTCTTTCCCCTCTAATCTTCCTTCTACCAGACCAATAAGTTCTCCTTCTGAATTAAAAATTGGAGTCCCGCTTTGATAAGCCAAAAAAGGCGCGGATAAGACCAGAAGTTCCTGGTCGTATGGGTCAACCCCCCCTATCCAGGAAGAACCCACTGTCCCCAGAGCTATTTGTAGCCCTTTGGAATAGTTGGTGTTCCCGATTATCAGACCTAAGGTTCCATTTCTGATCTTTTCTTTTTTAGCTAGCTGAACCGGTTTCAGGATTCCCTTTTTTATCTGAATAAGGCTAACATTTGTTTCAAAATCACAATAGATATTGGTGATCTCAGAATCAACTATACTCTTACCATCCTGTAGTCTGATCTCAAGCTCATCCGAATTCTGTAAAAGGTTTTCAGTGGTGAGGATAAAATCTTTCTCTAAGGCAACCCCTGAGCCGATCTTTTTTTCCCCATTAGTCAGATTGATAGCCGAGATTGAGACCACTGAAGGTCCTACTTTTTCCATCACCTTATAGATCTCAGACTGGATTTTCTCTAACGGATTTTCTCGGCCACATCCGTTAAAAAAAAGCAGGATAAATACTATCCCGCCTATTTTAATTGCATGTGAATTTAAAAGAAGCTTCATACTAAATTTAATACAATATGTTTTTGTGCTGCCTTACTTCTGGCTGACCGTATAGATGGTCATAAAACCATCATCGCTGGCAGAGAGAAGTTGACCCTCATAAACTATTAGGTTATTAACTAAATTTCTGGGGGAATATCCTCCTGATTTTGATAGAGACGAGAAACCAAAGGCGGCAAATATCAAAAGCAAAAGAGAAAAAACATAAGCCGGAATCGGTCCTAAAAGCGGGGTTTGCAATAACGAGAAAAGAAAGTCCAGTTTCTCACGGAAATAGTTTCTCAATTCCAGAAGCGGAGGATAAGAGCTCAGCTTTAAGCTGAGCTTTTCCCAGTAGTTCTCCGGCGGTTTAAAAATCAGGGTCTTTTGTAACAAACCCAGAGTAGCTTTATAATCCTCGAACTCCTTGGCACACTCTGGGCAGTTTTTTAAATGTTCGTGCAGAAATCTTTTTTGAACTTCACTTAGATCTGAATAATCTAAGAAAAAATCTTTAGCTTTTTTACACTTCATATTTGATCCCTGCTTTCTCCAAGATATTAGGGTGATGTTTTATCAGCTCATCCCTGAGCTTGGCTCTTGCCCGGTGTAGATACCATCTCACCGTAGCCTGAGGCATCCCGGTTATTTGAGCCACCTCCTTTATATCCAAACCTTCTAGATCTCTTAACACAAAAACCGACCTCTGCTTGGGGTTCAAACTATCAAGGGCATCATTAATTGCCAGGCGAACCAGCCCTCTCTGGTATACTTTTTCGACATCATTCTTTTTTTCCTTTAGTTGCCCGATTATGTTATCCAGCACCTCGAATTTATGTTTGCGAAATTTCCTTATAAAATCGATGGAGGCGTTAATGGTTATGCGATAAAGCCAGGTAGAGAGTTTCTTAGAAGTATCAAATCTATTCAGATTTTGATAGATCTTCACAAAAACCATTTGAGAGATATCTTTAGCATCCTCATAATCTCCGATCATGCGATAAGCTATGCCCGCCACCTGAGCTTTATATTTTTGCACTATCTTCTGAAAAGCTTCCTGATCTCCTTGCTGGGCTTTCTTGACAATATCCAAAAGTTCCTGTTCTTCCTTAGCTCCAGCTAAGCTTTTCTCTCCATCTCTGGTTAGTTTTTCATCCTTTAAATTTTCAAAGGACATATATACTTCCTGTTATAAAATACGATTTCATTTAAATTGACGTTTGGTAACTAATACCGTTTATAAAATCTATTTTGGGGAAATCCTCATTCCCTTTCTCTCAAAAAGAGATGAAGTTATTCCCCTATTTCTCTTTCGTTCATCCTCTTTGTGGACCTTAAGGCTCTTATCCATTAATCCAAGACCACAAGCAGGGCTCCCCTCCTTTAACCAGGCAGAACTGATCTTAAACCTTTTAGCAATTCGAAAAGATAAATTGGCTCCTCTGGAGAAGAACTGGCTCAAATCCTTACCTGAGATAGAAACAACTTTTTTTCTTCCAGAACTGTGTTCTATCATAGCTGCTTTCCGTGGTGTGGACAAACCACCTAACTGTTCCGGACAAAGAGGTATAACCTCTCCTTTCTTTACCATAAGAAAAATCTTTTTATCCAGCTTAGCTTCTCCATTATATCTGCATCTGACCCCAGCCAGACAGGCTGAAGCAACAAATTTTAAAACAGCCATACTCAATCCAGACTAAAAAAGTCTTTCAGAAAAGGAAGTTCACAAAATTTTCTTTAAAAAAAGAATTTTAATACCTTCCACCCCAGAGATATGATTGTGGATTTACAGCCCTCCCTTGTAGATGAACTTCATAGTGCAGGTGAGGACCGGTTGAATATCCGGTATTACCCACCCTTCCAATTGTTTCACCTCGTTCAACTTCTTCCTGGCTCTTAACCAGAATAACTGAAAGATGCCCGTATGAGGTTTTATACCCATTCCCATGGTCTATAGTTACAAGTTTTCCCAATCCTTTTTGCCAGCCAACAAAACTTACTTTCCCCCTGGCCGGAGCTATAATCGGGGTTCCCATATCTGCTACTATATCCAACCCCTGATGTAATCCACCCTCACCCGTAAATGGGTCTGGCACAACTCCAAATCCCCGGCTGAAATATCCATCAACGGGATAGATTGAGGGAGTGTGTTCTAAGAGCTCTTTTTTCTGGTTAAGATTTTCATATATATATTCAAACCCCTTTTTTTCATTTCTGATTTCGTCGATCAATCTATCAAGATTTTTTGCCTTACTCTCGGTATAAGGACTTCTATTATCTAAGATAATTTGATTTCTATCCGTAAAGTTGTTAATTCTCAATAACTTAGGACCAAAAAGACTCTTGATGTCCTGCTCCATATAACCTAATTCTTTAATTTCCTGGCCTAACCGACTCAAGAAGAATTCGAGATCCAGAAGCTTGCCAGCTAAAATCTTATTTTCAGACTCCAGTTTAATAGCCTTAACCTGATCAATTCTCTGCCCGAAAAAGTCTAAGAAACTGAAACTAATCGTACCAACTAAAAGAAAAAGGCTAAAGCCCAAAAAATAGACAAGCCCTTTGGACAAAGACTCTTTTAAGAGCCTAACAGTAAATTTAAGTTCAGAATATAAAAAATCTAAAGGTTTTCTCATTTTTAGAAAACTTTTTGAATTAACTTATAGAAAGGAAGGGAATTGTCAAGCTTTATTTTATCAAATTTACCTGCCGCTACAGTTATCCCCAAACTCTTTACCTCTCCATTTCTTAGTAGTTATTTTAATTATCTTATGGGTCTTTAATAACATCATAAAATTTTTTAAAACTCTTATTTGATTTCATTATTCTCTCTGGGTTAGCTCGCTCAGCTATTTCCGTGTTATGAAGGGTGTGGATATACTCTTTGTCGGCTTTCCTGAAAATATCTTTCATAACCTCCTTTGGTTTACATTCCTTTGATGCCGAAGGTGAAATATTAACTTTTGCTCTTGGACCTAAGTATTTTTTAATGCAATCTGGGTCCGAAAGTAGCCATCCTTCAAAAGCATGTACAATAGTTATGTAGTAAATGGGTTGCTTTATTTTTGCTTTAAGGCTTTTCTCTATTTTATTTGTTATTTTTTCTATTTCCTCTTCTGGAGTACATTCCGAGTCAACACAAACGATAATTTTAGAGACACTGTGATAGATTAATAAAAAATTAATATGCGCCTTAACTTTTTCTTCATTTAACAAATTTCCCCTTTTCACAACTCTGTCAACAATCCCAGCGTGCTGTCCCAAAATCTTATGAATAAAGGTTTTTATGGGTTCTTTAGAACTTTGTTCCTCTATGAAGATGGCAATTTTCATGGCACACCCCCCAGACTGCCGGAATACCACATTTCTCCCAATCCTAATGTTCTCAGCGCTTCTTTTATGCCTTTCTTATCTTTTGCTTTCCTTACAGTGGTCTGAGCTTCTTTTTTTTCAACGATAAAAAGATCTTCTGGTTGAATTAAATCTACAAAATAAGGAGAATGGGTGGTTACGAAAATCTGTGTTCTTTCAGAGGCCGTTTTTATGAGGTCCACAATCAATTCCAATAGTCTTGGGTGAACATAATTTTCCGGTTCCTCGATACATATAAGCGGTAGTGGCTTAGGTAAATAAAGTGCGGCCAGTAGCCCCAGCAATCTCAAAGAACCATCTGACATACCCCAGGCAGGAATGGACAATTTAAGATTCTTTTCCATAATCCGAATATAAGTTTTTCCCGGTTCATGTGAAGTCAAACCTGTGGTTAAGTCTTTAAGTTCAGGAATAGCTGATTTCAAAATTTCTTCTATCTCTTTAAACTTGTCTGGGTACTCAGATTGCAAGGCATGAAGAACAATTGGTAAGTTTTCACCCCAAGTTTGAAGGTGTAATTCTTTTTTTATTGGCAGTGCACCTTTCATTAAGGGTGGAAGTAGATTTAAGAAAGTCCAATTCTGCATCTCGCTTGAAAATTTACCAAGTATGGGATAATGATTTATATCATCAAAGTAAGATAGGTACAAGCTTTCATCTCCAACACTAAGTCTACTAATTTCTTTTCCCGTTTCATCACGCACAATGGCCATATTTCCTTCAAGAGGAAATTCAAAAAGGGGTTTTTCTAAGTCTTTTGCTGAAAAGACTTCTTTGACTATTCGGAGTCTGCCAAATCTCACGCCAATCAGTTCGATACGATATTTGTATGAAATTATCTTACCCTTATTTTTTAACGACCCCTGTAGTTCGATAGTAATTGTATTGCCGATATCCCCATCGTAGACAATCTGTTCAAATTCCCCTCTTTCTATAACCGCCCTACGTGCTTCATCCCCTTTCCTTCCGAGTTGTGACAGGAAACGCATACAATCAAGGATATTGCTTTTTCCAGCATTGTTCGGTCCGATAAAAACCATAAACGGTTTCAGCTCTAATGAAAAATCTTTGAGACTTTTATAATTTTTAACTATGAGTTTATTAATAGGCATTTTTACCTCTTATTCAACTTTTTCAAACATTTTCTTCGATTATTTTCCTCATCCGTAATATTATACAGTTTATAACTTATCCCGTCAATGTAAAAATAACCTCTTTGAATTGTAAACCGAAAATACTTTTTTGTTTTAAACAAGGATTGGATAGAACTGAGCTAAAAAAGGGGCTATAATTTTTTAAGCAAAAATTTAGCACTATTTGTGTTTTATTTTATCAGAATATATTCCCTTTTTAAAATTTTATTAACTACCCGGATAAATTTGTCTGAGCTTAACGCTTGAAGGGTGTATATATGCCAGCAGGTTTTCTCTGGTAATTTGGGGCTGATCTTTTTCTTCTTATTCACTTATTTTCTCCTTTAAGCCCACCCCATCCTAAATTTACTTAAAGTATAGAGCAACCTTTATGCCCAAGTCCGAAGATTTCCAATCGAAGTTTTGCCCCCTAATTCTATAACTTTCAGCGAATTAAAGGAAACAGGATTATAAAGAAATAATCAGGCTGATTTTTCACCATAAAAGTATTGTCTGAAGACAATATCTTATTGTTTTATTCCTACAATTGAATCTGGATTAAAAGAGCGGCGGGAGTATGATAAGTCAGGCCCTTATAATTTCTTTCCACATAAAAAACCAGGAAGGAGTTGAACTCCTGCCTGAAACCGATAGTTAATTTACAAGGTGGATCAAATCATCCGATATAGTATCTATGTTAAAACTTTTTTATTTGTAATTCAAACCGGGTTTTACTATCTTTTCTGAAACCTGTATTCTTTCTTAACGTATGATAAAAAAGAAGGCCTTGGTAGTACGGGATGACCAGACTTTGATCAAGGAAGCTTTAGAGGGGAATCAGAAAGCTTTTAAGCTCCTGATGGAAAGGCACAAAAATGCGGTTCAGCACATAATATTAAAGCTGGTTCACAACTATGATGAATCCCTGGACTTAGTTCAGGAGACTTTTGTTAAAGCCTTTGGCTCCTTGGCAACCTATAAAATAAAATATCGCTTTACCACCTGGCTCTACCGGATTGCGGCTAATTGTTCCATAGATCATCTACGCCGGAAAAAAATCGCGGCTTTCTCACTGGACCAACCCTTAGAAACTGATAAAGGTAAATTAGAAATACCAGACCGATCTTTTGATCCAGAAAAAGATTTAACCTTAAAGCAACAGGAGCTTTCAGTTGAAGAAGCCATCGCCTCACTGCCCAGGAAATATAAAGAGGTGATCTTATTGAGACACAAAGAGGACAAATCGTATGAGGAAATCGCAGCGATTTTACATCTGTCCACCGGTACGATTAAAGCTCGAATCTTCAGAGCCAGAGTCTTGTTAAAGAAAAAACTCAAACATATGAGATGGTGAAAATATGAAAACAAAACTAATACTTTTCTGGCTTTTGATCTCCGGGGTTTTATGCTCTTTTTGCCTTGATTTTCTTGAAGCTAAAGAGTTTAACTTCCCTTTACAAAAAGAATTTATTTTAGAAGAACCCCTAACCTTGGAAGTCGAAGATCCCAGAGGCGAGATCATCCTCGAATCCCATAACCAGAATAAAATCGTAATTCAAGCTTCCAAAGTAGTAGAAGCTAAGAATTCCAAGGAAGCAGAGGAGATTGCTCAAAAAATTCAAATGGATACTGAAAAGACCGGTGCTTTAGTTCGGATAAAAACCAAATATCAAAAAACTGAAAGAGGAAATTTCTGGGAAAGGCTTTTCACGGTAAATAGGTCAGTGGAAGGATATGTTAGTTATCATATACTTGTGCCCAAAAATATCCGGGAAGCAGACCTTTCAGTTGCCAGTGGAGAGATAAGAGTTTTCTACCTTAATGGAAAATTTAACCTCTCCGCTACTTCTGGAGATATAGAGGCTATTGGAATAGAAGGTGAGTTTTCTTCCTCCGCTACCAGTGGAAATATCCAGCTTAAGGACATAAGTGGCAAAATCAGCCTGGAGGGGACAAGCTCAGATATAGAGGTAAAAAATCTGAAGGGAGAACTCAGCATAAATTGTACCAGTGGTTCAGTGGTCCTTGAGGAAATTCAAGGTTCTCTTAAGTGTTCACAAACTTCAGGTGATTTAGAAGTTAAAGGATTGAGTGGAGACCTGAGTGCAACCTCCACCTCTGGAAATCTGTGGATTGAGCAAACTCAGGGCAGTTTGGATTTAAATACCACCAGTGGAGATATCGAAGCTAAAACCCAGATTTCATCTGCAAAGAATTACTATCTGGAAACTACGAGTGGAGATATTGATCTCTATATTTCTAAGGGAGCCCAGGCTAACCTTAAAATTGAGACTACCAGTGGAGAAATTAACTTGGATATTCCTATGGTCTTAAAAAATGCAACCCGGAATTCCCTTTCCGGAATCTTAGGCTCAGGAGGGGGAAAGATAGAAGTTCAAACGGTCAGTGGTGATATAAACGTAGAGGAGTATTAAAAATGAAAAGAATCAAGAACCTATCAGCCCTTTTAATTTTATTTCTATTTCTACCCCTTTATGCGAATTTATGGGGTGCAGACCCAAAAAAGACAGCTCCAGATACTACTGGCCAGAAAATCACCCAGATAAAAATAGGGGATGAGGGAATTACCATTAAGACCCAGGAAGGAAAAGAAGTTAAAGAGAAACCAGGAGAAATAATCCTGGGAAAAGAGGGGATCAAGATAACAACTTCCGACACTAAAGAAACCACTGCTACTCAGATAAAGATTGAACTGCCCAAACATACCACCGTCGTGGAGCTAAATGGAGGCGATCTTGTAAAGTTCGGGAAAGATATTACTATAGAAGAAGGTGAAAAAGTTACAGGGGATGTCGTGGCTATTGGCGGAAATGTACGGGTAAAGGGGTTAGTTGAAGGGGATGTAGTCTCAATTGGTGGTAACATATTCGTCTCTTCCACTGGCATTATAGAGAAAGATGCTACCAGTGTGGGGGGGGACGTGATAAGAGATCCTGGCTCGATTATCAAAGGTGAAACCGTAGGGCTTGATTTTCTTCCAGGAAAGCTTTTAGGGTTTCATACTGTCCCTCATTTCTTTAGTGGGATGGGTTTTATCTTCTCTATTTTTAAAATTCTTTTTCTCTTTTTCTTAGGAATAGTGGTTTTAGCTTTAGTCCCGAAAAATGTCCAAAAGGTAAA
>JAZDLB010000183.1:0-5022 GCA_043802565.1 Candidatus Zixiibacteriota bacterium
ACATAACTGGTTTTGAATTCCACACCTAATCTGGCAAGATAATCCACCTCAGATTGAACAATCATCTTCGGTAACCTGAACTCAGGGATGCCATAGACTAACACTCCACCAGCTTTATGCAAAGCTTCAAACACTGTTACCTGATGTCCTATCTTGATTAAATCTCCAGCTACAGTCAGCCCGGCTGGACCTGAGCCTACAATTGCTACTCTCTTGCCAGTGGATTTCTCTATTTCAGGTATCTCAATTTCACCTTTCTCTCTTTCGTAATCTGCGGCAAATCTCTCTAAGTTACCTATGGCTACTGATTCGTATTTTTTTGTTAGGACGCAGACTTTCTCACACTGGTCCTCTTGCGGGCAGACCCTTCCGCAGACTGCAGGTAAGCTGTTTGATTCTTTGAGCTTTTTAGCGGCTCCGATATAATCCCCTTCAGCGATCAATTTAATAAATCCAGGTATATCGATCTCCACTGGACAGCCAGTAATGCAGGTAGGCTTTTTGCAGAAGAGGCACCTCTGGGCTTCTGTTACCGCTAATTCCTCAGTATATCCAAAGGGAACCTCTTTGAAATTCTTAACTCTATCTTCTGGCTTTTGTTCAGGTATCTTCTGCCTGGGGATATTAATTTTCTTGGGGGTACTCAATTCAACTCCGGTGTTATGCTAAATTGGAATCTTTCTGATGTTGGAGAAAATTGTCCATTGCAATTTTTTCCTGTTTTAGATACATCTTCTGCCTTTTTAGTAGCTCCTCAAAATCGACTAAATGAGCGTCAAAATCCGGACCATCAATACAGGCGAATTTTGTTTGATTCCCCACAGTTACTCTACAGGCACCACACATCCCGGTTCCATCCACCATTATCGGGTTAAGACTGATTATGGTCTTGATCTTATAAGGAAGGGTAACCTTAGCTAAAGCCCTCATCATCAAGACTGGTCCAACTGAGAAGATGAAATCTATTTTTTCACCTTTTTCTAAAAGCCCGGCTAAAACCTGGGTTACAAAACCGTGAATGCCATAGCTTCCATCATCCGTGGAGATAAGTAGCTTATCGCATGCAGTTTTTGATTCTTCTTCCATTATCAGAAGCTCTTTGGTCCTGGCACCAATTATGGTGATGACATAATTCCCTGTTTCTTTTAAAGCCTGGGCTACTGGGTGAATCGGAGCAATCCCTATACCTCCTCCCACACAAACACAGGTTCCGTATTTCTCAATATGAGTGGGAGTTCCTAAAGGTCCGACCACATCGGCAATTGAATCACCTTTCAGAAGGGTGCCTAATTGAGCAGTTGATTTGCCCACCTCTTGAAATACTATAGTTAAGATACCGTTCTTTTTATCTAAGTCTGCTATCGACATCGGGATTCGCTCCCCCTGCTCATCTATCCTTAATATTACAAACTGACCGGGTTTTGCCTTCTCAATTAAAAGGGGGAGATAAAACTTTATTCTATGAATCCCTTGAGCTAATTTTACCTTTTCGATTAATCTTTCCAGATGCTCTCCTTTTTTAAAAACTTTATCTTTTCACTTTCAGGCTTATGGTTGGTGTACTCACCAACCATAAGTTGTTCGTCTATTGGATAATAGAGACTTACTTCTCTCGAATCTCTATCAGTTACCTTTTTTCTCTTTTTCTATTTCTTCTACAAAATAGGTTTTGAAGAAATCAACTACTTCCTGAGGGGTAAAAACATCAATTGCCTCTTCAGCTTTCATCTGTCCGTATTTTGTTTTAAAATTTTCATCCGCCTGCAAGAGGGAATCAATTCCCTTAACTACTTCCTCATAGTTTTTGGAATCGAATTCAGCTCTGAGATTTTGAGGCAGGGTGTTGCGAAAAGCATCTAATCTTTGTTGTAAGTTTTGAACCCTGGACTTCTGGCAACCAGTGAAAGAGAATAAAAGGATTATGATTAATAGAAAACTTAAAGTAACTTTAAACACCTTTAATCGTCTCCTTCAAAAATTTATCTACCTCAAGAACTTTTTTGGTTTCCTCAGCTATGACTAACTCTTCGTTAGTCGGGATGGAGAAGACTCTAACTCTTGATTTATCCTTGCTGATTAAACCCTCCACCCCTATGGCTTCATCATTTCTTTCCTCGTCTATTTCGATCCCTAAGAATTCCAATCCGGCACAACATTTTTCACGGATCAGAGGTGAATTCTCACCAATCCCAGCAGTAAAGACCAGAGAGTCTAAACCACCCATAACCGCCGCATAGGCACCGATATATTTTTTTATGCGGTAACAATAGATCTCTAAGGCTAATTTGGAATTGGCATGACCCTCTTTGGCTTCCTGAATAATGTCACGCATATCACTCGAATGACCGGAGATCCCCTGCATCCCACTGTGCTTGTTTAAAAGTGTATTTGCCTCCTGCAAGGTGAGCTCTTCACGTGCCATTATGTGCAGAATTACGGCCGGGTCTAAATCACCACATCTGGTGCCCATAAGAAGTCCCTCTAAGGGAGTAAATCCCATGCTGGTATCTATGGAGATTCCTTCTTTGACCGCGGACATACTGGCACCATTACCTAAATGGCAGGTTATTATCTTGAGCTCCTTAATAGGTTTTTTTAAAAGCTGAGAGGCATGTCTGGATACGTAAAAATGAGAAGTCCCGTGAAAACCATATCTTCTGATACCGTATTTTTTATAAAGGATATAAGGGAGACCATAGATATATGCGTGTTTGGGCATCTGCTGATGAAAAGCAGTATCGAAGACCGCTACCTGAGGGATGTTGGGTAAAATCCTCTGACCGGCGTTGATCCCTCTTATATTATGGGGATTATGCAGGGGGGCAAGTTCAATACAGTTTCTCAACTCTGTCATCACCTCAGAAGTTATCAGGACAGATTCAGGGAACTTCTCACCTCCATGCACCACGCGGTGCCCAATTGCTCCGATCTCTGATTTATCTTTGATCACCCCATGGTTAGGGGAGAGAAGTATGCTGATCACATACTCTATGGCAACTATATGATCGATTATCTCCCCGTAGATCTTTACCTCCTGTCGATCATGTGGCTTATGAGTTAATACTGCATCGCTCATCCCGATTCTGGAAACTAAACCTTTTGCCAGAGCATAGTTTTTATCTATATCTATCAGTTGATATTTAACAGAAGAACTACCACAGTTTAAAACTAAGATCTTCATCTTATCTCCTTCATTCTTTTCACAAATCTCTAACTTTCTATTTTCATTAAGTTCATAGCCACTTTAGTGGCGTAAGTTTACAATCTTAGACCTGACTAAAGTCAGTTAGAACTATTCTTTAATCCTGTTTCCTTCTGCATCATATATAAAAAATCCCTGGCCGGTCTTCTGTCCTAAATGTCCTGCTCGCACCATCTTTCTTAATAAAGGACAGGGGTTATACTTATGTTCGGAGAGCTCAATCAAAAGGTTTTCCATCCAGCTCATCACCACATCTAAACCCATCATATCTGCCAGGGCTAAGGGTCCAATATTAAACCCGAATCCTAACTTCATAGCAGTGTCTATATCATCTGCTGAGGCGATCCCTTCCATTAGAACATGCATAGCTTCATTCAGAAAAGGAACGATTATACGGGTGGTAACATACCCTGGATACTCATAGACTGTTACTGGAGTTTTGTTTAACTGATCTGCGAAATCTTTAATGGCATCATAGGTTTGCTGAGAAGTCTTTAATCCCCTGACGATCTCCACCAAGGGAACTTTAGTTACCGGAAAGAGGAAATGCATCCCGATAACCTTATCCGGTCTTTTAGTAAAGGAAGCTAACTCGGTTATGGATAAAGTAGAGGTGTTAGTGATTATGATAGTCTCAGGTGAACAGCTTAAATCCAGTGCTTTAAAAGCTTCTTTCTTAATCTCTAAACTCTCCGGTACTGTTTCGATTACCATTTTGACGTTGCACACCTCTTCCAGCGAAGTAGTCGGTGAAATCCTGGAGAGAATTGCCTTTTTTTCGCTTTTGGTTAACCCCCATTTCTCAATCTCATTATCCATACTCTCAGAAAGTATATGCAGACTATTTTTCAATATTTCTTCAGATTTATCCACTAATACTACCTCACAGCCCGTAGAGGCAATTAATTCTGAGATACCCCTCCCCATTACCCCTGCTCCTACTACAACGACTTTATGTGCTGGCATGTATACCTCGCTTACTTAATTAAAATGACGAATGACGGATAACGAATACCTAATAAAAAGATGTAGGGCAAGGCTTCAGCCTTGCTACAGTTTTTAATAAACTCAGGTCAGAATCGCGTAGCCGAGCCTTTAGGGCTTGGCGGAGGTCTACAACCTCCGCTACGCGTTATAATGCACACCGTTCTTTTTTTTGACTACGCCAAAATACTCCCTTTATCCCTTAAACCCTTTTCCGCCTTTGGCGGATTGAACTTTTATCCCATTTCAAAGAACGAAAAATTATAATAATAAAATTTATTTTATTAGCAAGCCAAATTTTTTGCTTGTAAAAAATTTCACAAGCTAAAAATTTAACCCCTTGAATTTCCTCAAGTTACAAAAATCTTATAAAAAACTCATTTTCCCCTTGACAAGTAGGTTCTGAATTCATTCAATAGGGTTAAAGTTATTTGAAAAATAAATAAAAAGTTATCAAATTGTAAGGTTTTGTCCTACCTCAGGGGGATGAGGTGCTTTTTAAATCTTCAGCTAGGAGGATTAAGTAATATTAAGCCTGTTTAATTAATTCCTATAATTTAATTCTTATTTTTTCTCCTTTATTTTTATTCTTGGCGATTTTTAGACATTGAGATGGTTTTTTCTATTTTTTTCACTTAGGTTAGGGTGTTCTTTTAACCCATAGCTCTGAGGAAGTGGTTTACATGTGGCGCAATCTACTGCCCTTCTTGTAGCTCTGGGGGTTAACTAAATGCGAACAATGTTATTATTATTATCCATAGAAATTTTACTGAAATTTCAGATATAAAGAGGAGAGTGTTACAATGAAAAAATGTGAAAAAATAGTAACGATAGCA
>JAZDLB010000184.1:0-4356 GCA_043802565.1 Candidatus Zixiibacteriota bacterium
AGCTCCTGGTTGGGTAACTTTATATCTTACCAATGGGGATATAGATGACTGGGATTATGGTGATTGGTCAGGTAAGAACAAGATAATCTCATTTACGCCTGAGGTAGGGGGTGGTTCGGATGGGTTTTGGCCTCCAACTTATCGGATTTTACCTTTGTGTCAGGAGAACTTAGGTCCAAACATATATATGGCCAAAAAGGCAGGTGAACTTTATAATCATCCCTATCGTTTTTTTGAGACCCAGCCTAATTTCATCGATACCTTTTTAGTCACAGGGGATAGCATGGTTCTAAATCTGAGGGTTACTGGACATCAAGCTTCAGGGAATTTGAGCTGGGCAGTATCTGATCCGGATAGTTTTGAGATTTCAACTCTAATCAGTTACTTGAAAAATCAGCCTGCAGGTAAGTTAGATAAAGAGGCGAATAATTGGTATAACTTACAATCCGCCTTAACGGTTTATCCTGTGGGTAACTGGTTAAGGGTAGAGCCGAAAAGTGGAGTAGTTTCACCGGGTGGGTATTTTGACCATCAGGTGGTTTTAGATGCTACTTTGCTTCCCAGCCAGTGTGTGGGGAAAACGGTTCAGGGTGCGATTGTCTTCTATGTGAGCAATGGAATAGCTATTGATAGCATAGTAATACCAGTAAGCTTTACTGCTGGTCCTACTAAACAGGTAGCTCCAATTGCAACCGCTAAAATAAGAAGCGATATCACCAATACAACCAATATTTATGGTAGCGATAATTATGGCTGGAGATATTTAAACGAGAGCTATAATTACCTGTATGAAGGCTCTTTATTTTTGGCTTACCTGAAAAGTCCAACTGATACTTTTGTCTACCGGGATTTTGTTCAAACTCACTCCTTTGGTGCTTCTTCAGATATTAATATCGATACCTCAGACCCGAACAGAAAAAAAGGTTACTACACTGCGGCTGATCTGGATTGTAATCTTCAGGTAAGAGGTGAGGTTTTAGCACCTTCTCATCCAGATTCCTCTGAGCTGATGATTCACAGTTATTCAGTTATTAACCTGACTCTAGATACAATTAAAAACCTTTATATCGGATTGGTTATAGACTGGGATGTTCCGACCACCTTTTATGATAATTATGCAGGGTATGATTCATCTTTGAACCTTTTATGGCAGAAAGGTCCAACCAATCAGAGATATGCAGGGATAGCCTATCTTTCAGATGATACTTTGTATGGAGCTAAGGCAGTAAGGAATGATCTGCATATCTATCCCACAGGCGATCTCCAGACCGGTGAATTTTATCAGTTCATCTCCACTCCGGGCTATTTTATCGAAGGCTCTTCCTATGATTTGACTTCAATTCTTTCTGCCAGGATGATAGACCTTAACCCGGGTGATTCAGTTAAACTTGATTTTGCATTGGTTTCCACCAGGACAAGTCTTGATTCCCTGAAGGTAAGTGTTCGTAAAGCCAGGGCTATGGTTGCCACATATATAAACGGGGATGCAAATGGGGATAAAGTAGTGAATGTCACAGATGTGATTTATCTGATAAATTACCTCTTCAAGGGTGGACCAAAACCAGCCTGTTAGAATACAGTTTGTCCGCCTGAGTCAGAATGACGCTTGGAGTTTGCTGCAAGGGTAGGTTTTAAACCTGCCCCTGCATATTTTTTTGAAGAAATATATTGCTTTTTCCATAATTCATAATATATTTATATTAGATAAGAGGGGGAGGTAAAAATATTTTTTAAATAATAAATGGAGGCTTTATGTTCAAAAATGTAATAATTTCAGGGGTAATTTTCTTTTTTATTTTGACCAGCTGTCTTTTTGCTCAGACTATAGTCAAGGATGATTTCAGGGTGAATGATGATTATGATATCGGTGGTTCCAATCAAAGGATGCCAGCTATTGCGATGGACCATCAGGGGAATTTTGTAGTGGTATGGGTAGATGAAAGAAATACTTTTTGGGATATCTATGGGCAGAGGTTTGACCGTTCAGGAAATCCTTTAGGGGGAAATTTTAGAGTGAATGATGGTCGGGGGGAAAATAAATCTTACAATCATAATTTCGGGGTGGCTATGGATGCAGATGGGGATTTTGTGGTGGTCTGGCAGGATAATAGGAGTAACAATTCAGATATTTATGCTCAGAGATACAATTCTTCTGGATTACAGGTCGGGAGTAATTTTAAGGTGAATGATGACCCCGGTTTCAGTTCTCAAACTTCTCCTGCAGTAACTATGAACCCTTCAGGTGAATTCGTCGCGGTCTGGCTGGATAATAGAGATAGAAATTTTTCAATTTATGGACAAAGGTATTTATCTTCCGGTGAAGCAATGGGAACTAATTTTAAAATTACTTCCTTTCAGATGTCAAAGATAGATTTGTTTCCCCCAGGTGTAGCTATTGA
The DNA here is from genome assembly GCA_043802565.1 of Candidatus Zixiibacteriota bacterium. Classification (GTDB taxonomy): domain Bacteria; phylum Zixibacteria; class MSB-5A5; order MSB-5A5; family RBG-16-43-9; genus CAZMZF01. The sequence goes on from JAZDLB010000184.1 coordinate 2,400, forward strand.
TCCAAAAGGTGATTTTGTTGTTACTTGGAGCGCAGTAGTATATAATCCAGAAACCAGTAAAGATTATCATGAAATCCATGCAATCCGGGTTAATGCTAAAAATGAGATTTTAGGTTCTGAGTTTAAGGTTAATGATAGTGACAGCTCAGCTTCCCCCTCTAATCCGGATATAGCTATGGATGCACCAGGGAATTTTGTAATAACTTGGGTAGAGAAAAAACCGAGTTCTTTGGATATCTTGGCTCAGAGATATAATCTTAAAGGGGAACCTATAGGGGATAATTTTAAAGTAAATGAATCAACTGGACGAGCTTACAAAAATTTTCCATCAGTGACTATGAATCTCTCGAAAGGATTCGTTATCGCATGGATTGAGCTAAGGGATATGATAAATATTTACCTTCAATATTATAATCAACACGGTGAGCCGGAAGGGAATAATTTTAAAGTTGTTGGTTTTTTTGAAACCTGGGGTCCATCCAATATTGACATCTCCAAAACCCCTTCAGATTATTTAGCGTTAGTTTGGGATGGATATATATGTAAGTCTGACAACAATATTTTTGCTATGATAATGAATCAGAAGAGAGAGGTAGTAAAAGAGGGATTCAGAGTGAGTAATGATTTAGGCAGTTCTTCTCAGAAAAATCCAGCTATAGCTACTAGTCCCTCTGGTAAATTTGCAATTTCTTGGGATGACTTGAGATTTTGTAGCTTAGATATTTTTACTCAAAGATTCAATTCTTTTGGAGAGTTTTTGGGACCTAATTTCAAAGTAAATCCGGATAGCGGTGAGATAAGGGTTGGATACCAATCTTCCATCTCTATGGACAGTGCCGGGAATTACGCTATCACTTTCTTAAGCGGTGGAAATGTTTATCTCCAGAGATATGACTTAAAGGGAGATAAACTGGGACAAAACATTATGGTAAATGAGATGCCCTGGTTATTCCTGGCATACAATCCTGACCTTGCTATGGATGCCAAAGGAGATATGATGGTGGTGTGGGCTCAGACGCCATACTCTGATCGACTAATCTTTGCTCAGCTCTATGATTCTCAGGGGAGTAAAATTGACACCAATTTTATGGTCAATAGCTTTGTCGGATCAAATTCAAGTAGTGACTTTCCAAAAGTAGCCAAATCTCCCGATGGCAATTTTGTGGTTGTCTGGGAAAACTATAACAGGAGTTCGAATGAGAGTGAGATTTGGGGTCAGCTTTTTGATCGGTTTGGGAAGAGGATTGGAGAAAATTTCAAAATAAGTGATGCCGCTGTTAGTATGTGGAATTCACTGCCGGATGTAGGAATGGACAAAGACGGTAATTTCGTGGTCGCCTGGTCTATTGGACGGAACATACTGATTCAGAGGTATAAAGCAGACGGTTCAAAAATTGGAGAGGTTATTGAAGCAATTGGTCACGTTAAAACAAAAACTGATAAAATCTCTTTAGCCGTGAAATCCTCAGGAGAGTTCATTGTAGCTTGGAGTGATTTTCGAAATGTGAACGGGGATATTTATGCCCAGAGGTTTGATGCAGAAGGTAATCGCTTAGGTGGGAATTTCAGGGTGAATAGTGATGAAGGAGATTATATTCAACAATCACCAGTTGTGGCTACTGATGATAAGAATTACTACTTTTCCTGGGTGGATAATAGATTCACAGGTTCAGGTTTTGATATCTTCGGCAAAATAATCAGCTTTGACCAGACATTTGTTTCTGAGCAAGAGGCATTAAATAAACCCGAATTAGCTTTACTCCAAAACTATCCAAATCCGTTTAACCCCGCAACCACCATACCCTTCTGTTTAAAAGCTCAATCCGCCAGAGGCGGATCAACGTTCAAGGGACCCATCCACACCACCTTGACCATCTATAATCTTTTAGGGCAGAAGGTAAAGACTTTGGTGGAAGAGGACAAATTACCGGATAATTATCAGGTCATTTGGGATGGG